>NZ_JBKJYW010000058.1:0-12474 GCF_046715635.1 Serratia sp. (in: enterobacteria) | reverse complement strand
CCAAACTGGTTACAAGCCGACATCCTGATCAACACCGACTCCGAAGAGGAAGGCGAAATCTACATGGGCTGCGCCGGGGGGATTGATTTCATCACCACCCTGCCGCTGCAACGTGAAGCGCTGCCAGCCGGTTATCAAACGCTGAAGCTGACCCTGAAAGGGTTGAAAGGCGGCCACTCCGGTGCCGATATCCATCATGGCCTGGGCAACGCCAACAAGTTGCTGGCCCGTTTCCTGTTTGCCCATACGCCAGAGCTGAACCTGCGCCTACTGGAGCTGAACGGTGGTACGCTGCGTAATGCCATCCCACGTGAAGCCTCTACCGTGGTTGCCGTCCCGGCCGCCAAAGCCGATGCGCTGAAAACCCTGAGCCAGCAGTTCCTGGTTACACTGCAAAACGAACTGTCTGCCAAAGAGAAGAACATTACCGTTCTGCTTGAACCAGCCACCACCGCGGTACAGGCGCTAACTGTAGACTGCCAGAGCCGCTTTGTGGCACTGCTCAACGGCACGCCAAACGGTGTGATCCGCATGAGCGACGAAGTGAAAGGCGTGGTAGAAACATCGCTGAACGTCGGCGTGGTGACCACCAGCGAGCATGAAGCCGAGATCGTTTGCCTGATCCGCTCCCTGATCGACAGCGGTAAAGACTATGTCGTGGATATGCTGACCGCCGTGGGCCAACTGGCCAACGCCAAAGTGGCACCGAAAGGCGGCTACCCAGGCTGGCAGCCAGATGCCAAATCGCCGGTGATGCAGTTGGTGCGTGAAACTTATCAGAAGCTGTTCAACAAGACGCCAAACATCATGGTGATCCACGCCGGGCTGGAGTGTGGTTTGTTCAAGAAACCTTACCCAGAGATGGATATGGTGTCGATTGGGCCGACCATCACCGGGCCACACTCGCCGGATGAGCAGGTGCATATCGCCAGCGTTGGCCAATACTGGACGTTGCTGACCGTACTGCTGAAAGCGATCCCTGAGCGCGGGTAATGATGTTGGGCCCAGTTTAAAGCTGGGCCCATTTTTCGTTATGACAGCGGTTCTACTCGCTTGAGATTACCGTTGATTTCATTCATCTGCGACTGTATCAACGCCGCACTAACAGGTGGTAACAGGAAAGCAAACAGAATAATCAACCAGGTTTTATACCTTGCAGTTTGCCCATGGCTTTCAATGATGGCGCGTAGATTGTCGTTAAGCGTGGAGAAAATCGCCGGCGTGACAATAGACGCAGCAAAAGCCGACCATCCAGCCCCTCTTGGGGTTAGTAGCGTCGCGGATTGGGTATAATTTCTGATTTCCGCGTGAACTTTTACCAACCAGTAAATATTGTAAAACGGCACAAAATACAGCAGAAAGGTAATTGCAGGTTCGCGATATTTAGGTGTAATGGGTGCTACCAGCCGTACCGGAGGGGCAATATTAAATAGCCGTGGCTTTATTGGCAATAGCAACAATGTGCCAATGATCATCGGGGTAGCTAACACGGCAAAGAAGTAGGATGGGTTATCTAGCAACATATCCCTATCCCAAAGCCAGCCGGACAAAGGCGCAGTAGAGATATTATTCAACCATTTCAACGTCACCATCAACCCAAATGCCAAGACAAAAACTTCAGTAGTCCCAACCGCACCGCCAATAAAGGCAGGAATAGTGAGTAATATAGCCCCTAGCGCCAACCCTATCATCACTTCACCGACAATCAGGCAAACGGTGTTTTCAGCACTAAAACAGAGCAACGATATACCAAGCAAATAGAGCGCACTAAATAAATACAGCAGATAGTAGGTTTTCATCCGACTGGCCATCCAGGCCAATATGAAGCCGAGCACAAACCCTGCCTGCTGTGCTGAAAATGCGATACCAATTAGCGAATATGACAGATCCGTATATTGTTTGAGATACAGTGCCGAGTTGATATTCAAGATATATTGGCTAGAGGCAAAAAAAACAAAATAAAAAATCAGCCCCCAGAATCGATAGCTGCTTTGTAAATCGGCCCATGTCCATTTTGTTGCTGACGCTTGGTGAGTCGTTTCCATTATTACTGCTTCCCTGTAAGCATTTACCCTAAAAAAATAGGCGTTGATTGTACCTAGGATAGTCCATTAAACACACTCGTTTTTCTTATCACCACGTCAGTACCAACTGCCGCTCCAACTGAGGATCGAGCAGCGTTACGTGTAGGCCAACCAGGCGCACACCACGCCCTTCCCGCCGCTCCTGCCATGCCTGGCGGGCAACGTTGAGCAAATCCTCAATATTGAGCACCGGCCAAACGTGTTCCTGGGTAGTTTGCTGGAAATCCTGGAACTTTAGCTTGACCCCTTGGCGGGCGATATGCAGATCCGGTTTGACCTTGCGCAGCCGCATCTCCAACTCTGGGTAGAGTTTCTCAACGATCAACGCCTCGCAATCTTTCCACTCATGAATATCGGCCACCAACGTTCGCTCAACCCCTACCGATTTGCGTAAACGATCGGGGGAAACCTCACGCTCATCAATACCCTGGCAGCGTTCCCACAGCACACGGCCAAATTTGCCGAAACGCTTTAACAAATCGGCCAGATTATAGTTCTGCACATCGGCGCAGGTGATTAGCCCCACCTCTTCCAACCGTTTGGCGGTGACCTTGCCCACGCCGGGGATTTTACTCAGCGGCAGTTGCTGCAAGAAAGCGGGTACCTGCGCCGGAGTGATGACGTATTGGCCGTTTGGCTTGTTCAACTCAGAGGCGATCTTGGCCAGGAATTTGATAGGGGCAATACCCGCCGAAGCGGTCAGGTTCAATTCAGCGGCAATTTCCTGACGGATCTGTTGGGCAATCAGGGTGGCGGAGCCATTGCATTGGGTGCTATTGGTTACGTCCAGATAGGCTTCATCCAGGGAGAGCGGTTCTATCAGTGGCGTATAGCGGGCAAAGATTTCACGGATATGCTGCGAGGCTTCTTTATAGGCCGCCATGCGCCCTGGTAACAGCGTCAGGTGCGGGCACAGCTTGAGTGCCGTGGCGGTCGGCATAGCGCTATGTACACCATACCGGCGCGCCGGGTAGTTGGCAGTGCTGATCACGCCACGCCGATCGGCGCTGGCACCGATAGCCAGCGGGATATCACGCAGGCTGGGGTTGTCGCGCATTTCTACCGCTGCGAAGAAGCAGTCCATATCGACATGAATGATTTTACGCATCGCGCCTCCAATAACACTGTATAAGTATACAGCTAATTATTAAAAGCTCAATATGGAGAGTGTAGACTAGTGACGCCCCTACATGGAAAACCTGAACGACTAGAGGATTCGGTGTTTTTCCAGCATCTCGCGGCGCAGCGCTTCCTTGGCGATGCGCTTCTTGCGCGCATCGCAAGGCTCCGGGCAGTCGCAGACTTTCTCCATCCCCAGCGCGGTAATGCCACCACAGCTGCCCTGCAAGGTTTTGCGCTTGAACACATAGCCCAGCGACATCCCGCCGACTACCAGCAGAAACAGCACAAAGGATGCAGCAAACATCGTCAACATAACGGTCTACCCTTTCTTCAGATAGGGTTTGAACGCATCGGAATAACGCTCTTCAAACCCCTTGGCGGTTTTCACGATCATCAACACCGGGATCCCCAGCAGGTTGGCCAGCGCCATACCCCGCTCCGGCCCCATCACGTTTAACCCGGTAGAAAGCCCGTCTGCCGTCATGCACAGCGGGCTGATCACCGTGATCGACACTAAATGGTGGCGGATCGGTTTACCGGTAAGCGGGTCGATAGTATGAGAATAGCGCACTCCGTCCTGCTCGAAGTAGTTTCGGTAATCCCCGGAGGTGGCCATCGCCATCTCACCCGGCTCGATCACCAGTTGCGCCTGCTGCTCCCCCCCGGCGGTTGGCCGTTCAATGGCAATGCGCCAGGGCTTCTGATCGCCGTTATGGCCACGGGTGCGGACTTCCCCACCGATATCGACCATGTAGTTTTTGACGTCCTGCGATTGCAGATACTGAGCAATCACATCAACGCCGTAGCCTTTGGCAATGGAAGAGAGGTCAACATACAGCTCAGGAATGCGTTTCACCAGCGAATTACCTTCTACCGCCAGTTTGTCGATCCCCGTCCAGTTGCGGCGCTGTTCCAGCTCGGCCGCGCTCGGCACTTTATCCGGCCGCCCTTCCGGGCCAAAACCCCACAGATTCACCAGTGGCCCGACGGTCACGTCCAGCGCGCCGTCGGTCACACGGTTAATGCGCAGCGCTTCCAGCACCACTTCCGTGGTGGCAGCAGAAACCGGGAAAGGCTTGTCCACTTCCCGGCTGGCGTTAAAGCGGCTCAGTTCGGAATCAGGTTGATAGGTCGACATCTGATCGTTGACCTGCACCAGCCGTTGGTCGATCTCCTGTTGCAGCGTTGCCACCGAAGGCGTTCCGTCCCCTGGGATATAGCTAATCGAGTACGACGTCCCCATGGTCTTGCCACGCAGGTTTTCCTGCTGCGGTTTACAACCGGTCAGCAATACTGCGGCAGCTAGCGCCGCAACCATCATCCAAACCTTCATTCTATCGCCGCCTGCTGCTCGCATTTAACCACCAAAGTCATCGAGCATGATGTTTTCGTCTTCCACGCCCAAGTCCTTCAGCATCTTGATCACCGCCGCGTTCATCATTGGCGGCCCACACATATAGAACTCACAATCTTCCGGTGCTGGATGGTTACGCAGATAATTTTCCAGCAGAACATTATGAATAAAGCCGGTGTAGCCCGTCCAGTTATCTTCTGGCTGTGGATCGGAGAGCGCCACATGCCAGGTAAAGTTTTCATTCTCTTCCTGCAGGTGGTTGAAGTCGTCCTCGTAGAACATCTCGCGCAAGGAACGCGCGCCGTACCAGAAGGTGATTTTGCGTTTCGACTTCAGGCGCTTCAACTGATCGAAGATGTGTGAACGCATCGGTGCCATCCCGGCCCCGCCGCCGATAAAGATCATCTCGGCGTCGGTGTCTTTGGCGAAGAATTCGCCAAACGGCCCGGAGATCGTCACCTTATCCCCTGCCTTCAGCGACCAGATATAGGAAGACATAATGCCCGGCGGCACGTCCGGGTTGCTCGGTGGCGGCGTAGCGATACGCACGTTGAGCATGATGATGCCTTTCTCATCGGGATAGTTGGCCATCGAGTAGGCACGTACCGTTGGCTCTTTCACTACCGAACGATAGCGAAACAGGTTGAATTTATCCCAGTCGCCACGGTATTCCTGCGGCACGTCGAAATCGGCATAGCTCACTTCATGCTCGGGCGCCTCGATCTGGATAAAGCCCCCAGCGCGGAAAGGCACATCTTCCCCGTCCGGAATGCGCAGCTTCAGCTCTTTGATAAAGGTGGCTTTGTTATCGTTGGAGATCACCTCGCAGTCCCATTTCTTCACGCCGAAGATCTCTTCCGGCAGCTCGATTTTCAGGTTCTGCTTCACGTTCACCTGGCACGCCAGGCGGCAACCCTCTTTGGCTTCACGCTTGCTGATATGGGAAAGCTCGGTCGGCAGGATATCGCCGCCGCCCTCTTTGATCACCACCCGGCACTGGCCGCAGGAGCCGCCGCCGCCACAGGCCGAAGAGACGAAGATCCCCTGGCTGGACAGCATATTCAGCAGCTTATCCCCCGCAGGGGCGGTAAAACTTTTGTCTTGATCGCCGTTAACCTCAACGGCAATGTCACCGGTGTTCACCAACTTGGATTTGGCAAACAGGATCAGTAACGCCAGCACCATCACGATGCAGGTAAACATCACCACGCCTAAAATAATTTCCATAAATGCTTCCTGCCTTTACAACTGGACGCCGGAGAACGACATAAAGCCCAATGCCATCAATCCGGTGGTAATAAAGGTAATGCCCAGGCCACGCAACCCGGCTGGCACATCGGCATACTTCAGTTTTTCACGGATCCCCGCCATGGCAACAATCGCCAGCATCCAGCCGGTGCCGGAGCCGAAGCCATACACCACGGATTCCATAAAGTTGTAATCACGCTGCACCATGAACGACACGCCGCCGAAGATGGCACAGTTCACCGTGATCAGCGGCAGGAAGATCCCCAAGGCGTTGTAAAGCGCCGGGAAGAAGCGATCGAGGATCATCTCCAGGATCTGCACCAGCGCCGCGATCACGCCGATAAAGGTGATGAAGTTGAGGAAGCTCAGATCGACACCTTCCACCAGCGCCCCGTCCCGCAGGATCAGGTTATAGACCAGGTTGTTGACCGGTACCGAGATGCCAAGCACCAGCGTCACGGCAATCCCTAAACCAAACGAGGTGGAGACCTTCTTCGACACCGCCAGGAAGGTACACATCCCCAGGAAGAACGCCAGCGCCATGTTCTCAACGAACACCGCACGCACAAACAGGCTGATATAGTGAGCCATCGGCGGTTACTCCTTTTCTATCTGCGCTGGCTTGAGGGAACGTAATCCCCAAATCAGCAGGCCGATGATAAAGAACGCACTCGGCGCCAGCAGGAACAGGCCGTTGGGCTGATACCAGCCGCCGTTCTGCACCGTTTCCAACACCGTAATGCCAAACAGCTTGCCCGAGCCGATCAGCTCGCGCAGGAAGCCCACCAGGATCAGGATCACGCCGTAGCCCAGCCCGTTGCCGATACCGTCCATAAAGCTCTCAATCGGCGGCGACTTCATGGCATACGCCTCGGCGCGGCCCATCACGATACAGTTGGTGATGATCAGCCCGACAAACACCGAAAGCTGTTTGGAGATTTCAAACGCATAGGCACGCAGCAACTGATCGACCACGATCACCAGCGAGGCGATGATTGTCATCTGTACGATAATGCGCACGCTGTTGGGGATATGGTGGCGGATCAGCGAAATAAAGAAGCTGGAGAACGCGGTGACCAGGGTGACTGCAATGGTCATCACCACCGCCGTTTCCAGCTTGGTGGTTACCGCCAGTGCCGAACAGACGCCAAGCACCTGCAGCGCGATCGGGTTATTGTCAAACAGCGGCCCCAACAGGACCCGTTTAACCTCTTTGGAATCAGCCATTTTTCAGCGCTCCTTCACGGACTTTCTGCAGGAATGGGCCAAAACCGTGCTCGCCCAACCAGAAATTAAACGTATGCTGTACGCCGTTAGCGGTCAGCGTCGCGCCGGACAGGCCATCCACACCGTGGATATCTCCTTGCCGTGCTCCACCCTTCACAATGCGGATTGCCGGGTTGCCGCTGTCATCAAACAGCTGCTTGCCGATCCACTGCGCGCGCCAGCTGGCGTTCTGGATCTCGCCACCCAGGCCCGGGGTTTCGCCGTGCTCATAGAAACTCAACCCACGCACCGTATTACCGTCGGCATCCAACGCCACAAAGGCGTACATCATCGACCATAAGCCAGTGCCGTAAACCGGCAGCACAATCTTGTCCACCGCGCCGCTTTCATCGCGCACCAGGTAGATTTCCGCCTGATTGCTACGGCGGCGGATACCGGCCAGATCCTGCTCGGCGGTCAACACCCGGCTCTTGGCGTCACTGCGAAGCGCGGCAGCCAGATCGAAGGCGGTCGCATCGCCAGGCACAAACTCACCGCTGTCCAGATCCAGCAAACGCGGTTCGATGCGCTTGCTAAAAGTGGCTTTCACCTGTTCGCCAGTCATCCCCGGTTGCAGTAACCCAGCTACGTCCAGGATGTTGCGCTGCTTATCCAGCAACCGCTGTTCCTGCTGTTTGGATTGCAACCCAACAGCGGAACCCGCGACCACCACCGAACACACCAGACACAGCAGCAGCACTACCAGCAGCGTTTTGCCAAAGCTGTCATTTTTAGATTCATTCGCCACGTGCTTTTCTCCGCTTGATGTTAGCCTGCACCACCAGGTAATCGAACAGCGGTGCGAACAGGTTGGCGAACAGGATCGCCAGCATCATGCCTTCCGGATAGGCTGGGTTGACTACCCGGATCAGCACGCACATCACGCCGATCAGGATGCCGTACCACCACTTCCCTTTGTTGGTAAACGAGGCGGAAACCGGGTCGGTAGCCATAAACACCATACCGAAGGCAAAACCGCCCAGCACCAGATGCCAGTACCAAGGCATGGCAAACATCGGGTTGGTGGATGAACCGATGGCATTGAACAGATACGCCGTGGCGATCATGCCGATCATCACGCCAGCCACGATGCGCCAGGAAGCGACACGGCCAAACAGGATAATTGCCCCGCCGAGCAGGATCATCAGGGTTGAGACTTCGCCGATCGAACCAGGGATGTTACCGATAAACGCGTCCATCCAACTGATGGACTGGCCGGTGGTGACGTTGGTCAGGCTGTGAACTCCGCCGACGCTCCATTGCGCCAATGGTGTCGCACCGGAGAAGCCGTCTGCCGCGGTCCACACCAGATCGCCAGAAATCTGCGCCGGATAGGCGAAGAACAGGAAGGCACGCCCCGCCAACGCCGGGTTGAGGAAGTTACGCCCGGTACCACCGAAGATCTCCTTGGCGACCACCACACCAAAGCTGATGCCCAGTGCGGCCTGCCATAACGGCATGGTTGGCGGCACAATCAGGGCGAACAGAATAGAGGTGACGAAGAAGCCTTCGTTGATCTCATGTTTGCGCACCATCGCAAACACCACTTCCCAGAAACCGCCCACCAGGAATACCACGGCGTAGATCGGCACAAAGTAGGTCGCACCGAGCACTATCTTGCTGATCCAGCCAGCATCGGCGCCGAGCGTTGCCCCCAGCATCTGTGCCAGCCAGTAATGCCAGTCCCCCGCCAGCACCTGTTGCAGCTGATCGCCACTGTACAGATGGTGCAGTGCCGGAATGGTCTGGTGGCCCACGTTATACATGCCCCAGAACATGGCCGGGAACACCGCCAGCCACACCAGGATCATCATGCGTTTCAGATCGATGGCGTCACGTACGTGCGAGGCACCGCGCGTTACCGTGCCGGGCGTGTAGAACACCGTTGCCGTTGCTTCAAACAGCGGGTACCACTTTTCCAGCTTGCCGCCCGGCGTGAAGTGATGCTCAATCTTGTCAAAAAAATTCTTCAGGCCCATCGGTTATCCTTCCTGCTCAATCTTGGTCAGCACTTCGCGCAGCACCGGGCCATATTCATACTTGCCGGGGCAAACGAAGGTACACAACGCCAGATCTTCTTCATCCAGCTCCAGACAGCCCAGCGCCTGGGCACTGTCCGTATCGCCCGCCAACAGATCGCGCAGCAGATGGGTCGGCAGAATATCCAGCGGCATCACCCGCTCGTAATTACCGATCGGCACCATCGAACGCTCACCGCCGTTGGTGGTGGTGGAGAAAGCGAACAGCTTGTGCTTGAGGAAATGACCCAGCGTGGTGCGGGTGATGGAGAACTTGTCCGATGCCGGAGCGATCCAGCCGAACAGCTCTTTCTCCCGGCCTTCCAGCAATACCGAAATCTGGTTGTGGAAACGGCCAAGCCAGGCACTCGGGCCGCTGGCATGGAAGCCGCTCAGCACCGAGCCGGAAATCACCCGGTTCTCACCGGCCTTCAGGCGGCCCGCCGTCAGTTGATCCAGGCTGGCCCCCAAACGAGTACGCAACAGCACCGGTTGTTCCACCTGTGGCCCCGCCAGGGCGACCACGCGCTGGGTGTCCAGCTTGCCGGTGGTAAACAGGGTGCCGATGGCGATCACGTCCTGATAACCGATATGCCAAACGGTCTTCTTCAGGCTGACCGGCTCCAGGAAGTGAATATGCGTGCCCACCAGCCCCGCAGGGTGCGGGCCGGCAAACTCGTTGTAATCAATCTGCGCCCCGGCAGCCGTATCCAGCCGCGTACCTGCCGCGTGGCAGACATGTACCTTGCCGTCTGTCAGGCGTGCCAATACCGTCAGCCCGGCATTAAATGCCGCCAATTGCTCGTTGATGATCACCAACGGATCCGCTGCCAGCGGCTGAGTATCGATAGCGCTGACGAAAATAGCGCGCGGTGAGGTGCCTGGACGGGGGGTTTTGCTAAATGGGCGGGTACGCAGTGCGGTCCACAGGCCACTGGCGATCAGATCGCTTTCAACCTGTTGACGC
This sequence comes from Serratia sp. (in: enterobacteria), assembly GCF_046715635.1. Lineage (GTDB taxonomy): Bacteria > Pseudomonadota > Gammaproteobacteria > Enterobacterales > Enterobacteriaceae > Chania. The sequence goes on along the minus strand of NZ_JBKJYW010000058.1, from coordinate 2,415 downwards.
TCCAGCATGGGCAAATCGGCCTGCTGATAATAGGCCAGTTCCACCTGCTCTTCGCCGCCGTTGTCGATGTCAATCACCACCGATTGCAGCATGCGGCGTTCGCCGCGATTGATAGCGGCGATATGCCCGCTGGCCGGTGCCGTGAAGAAAACCCCAGGGATCTTCTTATCTTCAAACAGCGCCTGACCTTTTTTAATGCGATCGCCAGCCTGTACCAACATGGAGGGGCGCATACCAATGTATTCCTGACCGAGCAGCGCCACTTGCGTAATCGCTGGGCCATCCTGGATCGCCTGCGAAGGCGCCCCAGCTATTGGCAGATCTAACCCTTTTCTTATTTTGATCATAGGATTTATACGATGTTTTAAATTTTCACACGTCCTACCGACCCAGAGGCAGGCGCAGAGCGTGCAGGATGATGAGGTAGCCTTGGCCCCCTCCGGATGAACACGATGACCTCATGCCCAACTTGAATATTCACACTGACCGATAGCGTTCATCGGCCAGGATTAAGCCAATACTGCAGAATGTTAAAACATTGCTATAAACGATGGCGGAATTGTTGCTATTTCATACAATATCCACGTACTGATTACCGATTAATAACGATGCAGCATGGGCAAGATATTAACATTTTCGACAGAATTTTTCCGTGCTATCTAGTGACCTGAGTCGAGGAAATGCAATTAAACAGCTGTTATCTCTTGACACTATTCGTTAAAAACTTGGGTTCATTTCACTTTTACCGATGATTGTAGTTTTTTTATACACTTCGCATATTGCTAAAAAACAACACGCTGGTAATCTGACGAGGTTAAATACACAAACCCCGTCAGTGGCACGCTGGCTGCGTTCTAAAAATAAATAAGCAGGAATAATTAAGAATGAGCAAAATCGCGCTGTTGTTTGCGATGCTATTTTGTACGCCGCTGATCACGGCGTGCAGCGCCAGTGAGCCTGCCCCGGCTCCCCAGGCCCCTTTGGTTGCACAGCAGTTATTAGGTTCACCGGTCTATATCCAGATATTCAAAGAAGAGCGCAAGCTGGAGTTGTACGCCAAGATGGGCAACGAATTCCGCCTGGTGAATAGCTTCTCTATCTGTAACTTCTCCGGTGGGCTTGGCCCGAAGCGCCGTGAAGGGGATTTTAAAAGCCCGGAAGGCTTTTATAGCGTCGACACCCGCCATCTGAAGCCAGACAGCAAATATTACCGCGCCATCAATATCGGTTTCCCTAATGATTACGATAAAGCACAGGGATATTCCGGTGCCTATCTGATGATCCACGGGGAATGCAAATCGATTGGTTGCTACGCGATGACCAACGCCTATATGGACGATATCTATCGTTACGTTGAAGCGGCATTTGCCCATGGGCAAAGCAGGGTGGACATCAGCATTTATCCGTTCCGCATGACCGAACAGAACCTGCAACGCCACCGCTCCTCAACCTATATCAGCTTCTGGCGTCAGTTAAAACCGGGCTATGACTACTTCGTCAAAAACCGTCAGCCACCGCTGGTTAGCGTGGCCAACGGCCAATATGTGATGGCACAGCCGGTGATTGGCAGCGGTCAGCCAACGCAGTACGCCTCAACGATTGAGACCAGCAACAACCCGTTCGCCCGCAGCCAGCCGCTCACCGTAGTGAAATAACGCAAACTCGCCTGGTGCAATCTTGTGCCAGGTTTCATTGCCCGTCAGCGGTTGGGTCGCAATGACCGTGACCACGTCATCCGGCGTGGTCTGCCGCTGAAAATCAATCTCTACGTCCTGATCGAGCAAGGTGGCTTTGCCGAAAGGGGCTCGCCGGGTGATCCAGTAAAGGTTGGTGGAGCAATAAGCCATCACAAAACGCCCATCTGACAACAGCATATTGAATACCCCTTTCTGCCGCAGCCGATCGGCCAATAATGCAATATAGCGAAACACGGCTGGCCAGTTGCTTGGAGTACGGGGGTATTTCAGCGCCAACTGGTGTAACAGCCAGCAGAAGGCATATTCACTGTCTGTCTGGCCCACCGGGCGGAAGTTGCCAGTGGCCAGTTGGCGATGGCCTTTCAGTTGCCCATTGTGAGCGTAAGTCCAGTTGCGGCCCCACAGCTCACGGGTAAAGGGATGGGTATTTTCCAGCGCCACCTCGCCGCGATTAGCCTGGCGGATGTGGGAGACCACGGCACAGGACTTGATCGGGTATTCTTGTACCAGGCGGGCGATAGGTGAATTGAAGCTGGGTTGGGGATCCTTGAATGTGCGACAACCGTTGCCTTCATAGAAGGTAATGCCCCAGCCATCTTTATGTGGCCCGGTTCGGCCACCGCGCTGTACCAGCCCGGTAAAGCTAAAGCAGATGTCGGTTGGTACGTTGGCGCTCATCCCGAGCAGTTCACACATCGATTGCCACCCCTTGAGGACT
>NZ_JBKJYW010000057.1:0-9480 GCF_046715635.1 Serratia sp. (in: enterobacteria) | reverse complement strand
TGACGCAGCGAGGTGATCGCCTGTTTTCCGTGGATAAAGTCCAGCACCTGTTGCGGGCTGATGCCATGGCGTTCTGCCCAATGCGTCCAGGCGCGCTCTACCACCGGTAATGAATCTACTAACGTTCCATCAAGATCGAACAGAAAACCCTTACACTCCACGGGAAACCCCTCTACGTTTAATCAGGCATTGATGATTTGCGCAATTTCGACCGCGCTCAGATGATACTGGCGTGGGCAGGATAGCCAGATACTCAGCATGCGCTGGTATTTTTCCCACATTTTGGTCTGGGCATTAAAACCGTGGCTGCCAGAATCGAAATGAGTATACCGCCCTTCCGTGCTCACCAGGAAACGCACATAGCTCAGGTAACGCGCTTCGGTCGCCGCATCAAAACCAAGGAATGCCAGGCGACGCGCGTCCAGCCCCTGGCGATCCTTGAGGTTCTCCCAGGACACCTGGAGCGCATGGTGCATTTCCATGATGTTGATGATGGTGCGGCACACTTCTTCGCTCATCTCACCAAAATCTCGATCCAGCTCGCGCATTTGCAAACCAAAACCGCGCTCGATGATCGTCTGCAGGCGGCGGTAGCGCTCCGCATTGTCCGGATCGAGCATGGTCATCATCTTGTATTGATTCGACAAAATCAGCCGTTGGGCGTTAGTCATTTCCATTTCATAGTCCTCAGTTCTGCAAATTAACCAGAGCATCGCATGACTTCAGTATGACGTGGAATCACAACTGTACCTTTCTTTGATTTGAACCGGGATATTAGTCAAATGTGAGTCGCGGCCAGACATGATCCGGGCACGAATTTGCGGCTTAAAGCAAGGCCGGTGAGATCCCGGCCCGGTAGCGCTTAAAGATCGTCGAGGAAGGTTTTGTCTAACTGCTTGAAGGCACGTTTCAGCACGTCCGCCAGCGCCTGGTAGGTTGGCGTCCCTTCAACGGGAGCAATCGCCTGCCCGGCTTCCGCCAGCTTGTTGCGGACCTCATGGAACCATTGCAGCAAGGTGGGTGGCAACGGCGTTACCGAGCGACGGCCCAGCCACCACAGCCCCTGCATCGGCAGGCTACAGGCGAACAGCGCGGTAGCGATCGCCGGGCCTAGTTGGCCACCGAGAGCAATCTGCCAGGTCAGGGTAAAAATCGCCAACGGTGGCATAAAGCGAACGGCAAAGCGGGTAGCGCGCGCCACGCGGTTCTCAGGGAAAAGCGGTGCCAGCCGTTTGTCTGCTGGCCAGGTTTTCATGTAGTGCTGCCCGCGCTGGAATATCTGAAACCAGCTTACGGAACCGGATGGTCTGCTCGTCATTGCGCACCTCAACTTCACGTATAAAAAATAAAATATTCTTGCAAACACACTAACAAAAAAGTTGAAGCTTTAAATTTATTTTGTGTTTGTGGCAGGCTATCGGTATCCTAAGCCGGCCTTGTGCCGGTAGAAGATGACAGAAGATTTGTCAACTTTTAGCCCTAACTCCCTAATCCTGCCGTTGGCGGCCAAGTGGGGCTAGGAAGCGGTAAAAATCAGGATCGCTTAAACCGCAGAGAAATCATCGGTTTTTTCATCATTGTGTCCTTTGTATCACTGACATGATGTTAATCATAAATGTCAACGGCATTATGCGCTACGCTTGTTGTCTGATTGACGTTTTATTCACCACGTGTTTTTGGGTCTTCCTTAATACCAACACGAACTATAAGTAGGTACTTCCATGTCGAGTAAGCTAGTACTGGTCCTTAACTGCGGCAGTTCTTCCCTGAAATTCGCTATCATCGATGCAGCCAACGGCGAAGAATACCTCTCTGGCCTGGCCGAGTGCTTCCATCTTCCTGAAGCCCGTATCAAATGGAAAATGGATGGCGGTAAACAAGAAGCGGCACTGGGTGCTGGCGCAGCGCACAGCGAAGCGCTGAACTTCATTGTTAATACTATTCTGGCACAAAAACCAGAGCTTTCTGCCCAGTTGACCGCTATCGGCCATCGCATCGTGCACGGCGGCGAGAAGTTCACGGCTTCTGCCGTCATCAACGACGAAGTCCTGCAGGGTATCAAAGATTCGGTACCTTTTGCACCACTGCATAACCCGGCTCACCTGATCGGTATTGCTGAAGCGTTGAAATCCTTCCCTAATCTGGCTGATAAAAACGTTGCCGTGTTTGACACCGCGTTCCATCAGACCATGCCGGAAGAGTCCTACCTGTATGCCCTGCCGTACAGCCTGTACCGCGACCATGGCGTTCGTCGCTACGGCGCACACGGCACCAGCCACTTCTACGTGACGCAAGAAGCCGCGAAGGCGCTGAACAAGCCGGTTGAAGAAGTTAACATCATCACCTGCCATCTGGGCAACGGTGGTTCCGTAACCGCAGTACGCAACGGTAAGTGTGTTGATACTTCCATGGGTCTGACCCCGCTGGAAGGCCTGGTAATGGGCACCCGTAGTGGTGACATCGATCCGGCCATCATCTTCCACCTGCATGATGCCATGGGCATGAGCGTTGACCAGATCAACAAAATGCTGACCAAAGAGTCTGGCCTGCTGGGTCTGACCGAAGTCACCAGCGACTGCCGTTACGTTGAAGACAACTATGACACCAAGGCCGATGCCAAGCGCGCCATGGACGTCTTCTGCCACCGTCTGGCCAAGTACATCGGTGCCTATAGCGCCCTGATGGAAGGCCGTCTGGATGCCGTGATCTTCACCGGTGGTATCGGTGAGAACGCCGCGATGGTCCGTGAGCTGACCCTGGACAAACTGGGCCTGCTGGGCTTTGAAATCGATCACGAACGCAACCTGGCTGCCCGCTTCGGCAAATCAGGCAACATCACCAAAGACGGCAGCCGTCCGGCACTGGTGATCCCGACCAACGAAGAATTGGTCATCGCGCAAGACGCTTCCCGTCTGACCGCTTAAATGCTCTTCACACCGTCAGCCCAGGCTGGCGGTGTTGTTTTGAGCCAGTCATCTTTGTCTGCGCCCCCGTTGCAGGCAGAAAACCGTGAAGAGGACTATTCTGTGTCACGTACAATTATGTTGATCCCCACAGGCACCAGCGTCGGTCTGACCAGCGTCAGCCTGGGTGTCATTCGCTCCATGGAGCAAAAAGGCGTTCGCCTGAGCGTGTTCAAACCTATTGCCCAACCGCGTACCGGCGGCGATTCCCTCGACCAGACCACCACCATCATCCGCAGCAACTCGACCATCCCAGCGGCCGAACCTCTGCGCATGAGCTACGTTGAGGGCCTGTTGAGCTCCAACCAGCAGGACGTGTTGATGGAAGAGATCGTGGCCCGTTACCACGAAAACACCAAAGACGCAGAAGTGGTGCTGATCGAAGGCCTGGTGCCTACCCGTAAGCATCAGTTCGCCAGCTCGCTGAACTACGAGATCGCCAAAACGCTGAACGCAGAGATCGTCTTTGTGCTGGCTCTGGGCAACGATTCTCCAGCCCAGTTGACCGAGCGCATCGAACTGGCTCGCTCCAGCTTCGGCGGCAGCAAGAACAAAAACATTACCGGCGTGATCATCAACAAGCTGAACGCTCCGGTGGACGATCAGGGCCGTACTCGCCCAGACCTGTCTGAAATCTTTGACGATTCCACCAAGGCCAGCGTAACCAACGTCGATCCTGCCCTGCTGTTTGCCAACAGCCCGCTGCCGGTGTTGGGTTGCGTACCATGGAGCTTCGATCTGATCGCTACCCGTGCCATCGATATGGCCCGCCACCTGAAGGCGCGAGTGATCAACGAAGGCGACATCATGACCCGTCGGGTGAAGTCAGTGACCTTCTGTGCGCGCAGCATTCCGCACATGCTGGAACACTTCCGCCCAGGTTCCCTGTTAGTCACTTCTGCCGACCGCCCTGACGTGCTGGTTTCAGCCTGTCTGGCCGCGATGAACGGCGTGGAAATTGGTGCCATCCTGCTGACCGGCGGCTACGAGATCGATGCCTCCATCAACAAGCTGTGTGAGCGCGCCTTTGAAACCGGCCTGCCGGTGTTCATGGTTGACACCAACACCTGGCAGACCTCGCTGAGCCTGCAAAGCTTCAACCTTGAAGTGCCATCAGACGACCATCAGCGCATTGAGAAAGTACAGAACTACGTGGCCAGCCACATCAACGCCGAATGGATCGAGTCCCTGACCGCCACTTCTGAGCGTTCACGTCGTCTGTCCCCACCGGCGTTCCGTTATGAGCTGACCGAACTGGCACGCAAAGCGGGCAAACGCATCGTGCTGCCGGAAGGTGACGAGCCACGTACCGTAAAAGCGGCGGCCATCTGTGCCGAACGTGGTATCGCGGAATGTGTGCTGCTGGGTAACCCGGAAGAGATCAAACGCGTTGCCGCCGCGCAGGGCGTTGAGCTGGGTAAAGGCATCGAGATCGTCGATCCGGTTGCCGTGCGTGAACTCTATGTGCCGCGTCTGGTTGAGCTGCGTAAGAGCAAGGGCATGACCGAAGTGGTTGCGCGTGAGCAGTTGGAAGACAACGTGGTGCTCGGCACCCTGATGCTGGAGAAAGGCGAAGTTGACGGTCTGGTTTCCGGTGCCGTTCACACCACCGCCAATACCATCCGCCCACCGTTGCAGTTGATCAAAACCGCACCGGGCAGCTCCCTGGTTTCTTCCGTGTTCTTCATGCTGCTGCCTGACCAGGTTCTGGTCTACGGTGACTGTGCGATCAACCCGGATCCAACCGCTGAACAGCTGTCTGAAATCGCCATTCAGTCAGCCGATTCCGCAGCCGCATTCGGTATCGAACCACGTGTAGCGATGATCTCTTACTCTACCGGTAATTCCGGTGCGGGTAGCGACGTGGAGAAAGTGCGTGAAGCGACCCGTCTGGCACAGGAAAAACGCCCGGATCTGATCATCGATGGCCCACTGCAGTATGACGCAGCGATCATGGCCGACGTGGCCAAATCCAAAGCGCCTAATTCGCCAGTAGCCGGTCAGGCGACCGTATTCATCTTCCCGGATCTGAACACCGGTAACACCACTTATAAAGCGGTGCAGCGTTCTGCTGACCTGGTATCCATCGGGCCAATGCTGCAAGGCATGCGCAAGCCGGTGAACGACCTGTCCCGTGGTGCTTTGGTTGACGATATCGTCTACACCGTAGCTCTGACGGCGATCCAATCGGCTCAGGCTGATGCACAGGCGGCCAAAGGCTGATGAGACAAAGGTGCCACTGAGGCACCTTTTAGCCTCTAGTCATACCAATAACGGCCTGGTGACCATCACCGGGCCGTTTTATTTTTAGCGTCAACAGCTAGCTTTTCTTGCCGTGTAACGGCTCCACCACCTGGATCCCCCGCTCCAACCGCTGCTTATTCCCTTGGTAATCCTGCAACAAGATGGCAATAAACAGCGTATCCAACAGGTTAAGCTGGATGATCCTCGCGACCGCATTCTTCCCCAGCAGCGGCCCACTCATTGCCGGGCTGAAAATCGACAAATCCGCACACTGCGACAGCGGCGAGGCATTATCGTTGGTGATGCAAATCACCCTGGCCTGACGAGCATTGGCGATTTCTACCGCTTTCAACAGTTCCCGTGTCTCCCCTGATTGAGAAATCACGATCACCACATCCTGCTCGTCCAGCTGGCTAGCCACCATCAACATCAGGTGGAAGTCGCTATAGCTATGGCTGATGATGCCGATGCGCAGCAGCTTGTGTTCAAAATCCAGGCATACCGACGCCGAGCCACCCACCCCCAGGATCACCACTCGCCGAGCACGATAAATCAGGCTGGCGGCCTGCCCAATCACCTGAGTGTCCGCTACCGACTGCGCTTCCTTCAGCACCTGGATGCTGTTGCTGAACACCTTATCCAGCACGGTATTCAAATTGTCATCGGCGGTGATCTCTTCCTCTTTCTCGTAGGGCAGAAAATTGAAATAGCTCACCAACGCGCTACGCAGTTCGCGAAAGCCGGAGTAACCAATTTTCTTGGCCACCTTGACGATCAAAGGTTCCGAGACGTCGAGACACCCCGCCACTTCACGCAGCCCAGTATCTTTTGTGATGTTGCCTTTAGTGATCAGCCACTCAACGATACTGCGCTCAGTTGGATTCAGCGAAGAGAGCGACATCTTGATTTTGGCCCCAATGGCCAGTGCATTTTCAGTATCCGGTAACGCTTCCCGCTGATTTGCCATTTATCCCCGCCGCCGTATTTGTCGATATTTGCCAGTAGCTTACCACACCCTTTCACGGAACATGAATCCCTATCTACGCATTCACAGCAATAAGTTCACAACTGGCTATCAAATCGTAAAATTCCCGTTATCCTACAAAGATATCAACATTAACAACTTTCGTTTAAACCCGTAACCACAACCCTCTCCGACAGCCCAGCAACGCTGAAAAACGCCATTTATTCACAATAACATCTATTTTTGTGAAGTCGATCTCTTTAGGCTATTGCAATAGCGCTAACTTCACACCAATAATAGATTACGTGAAGTTAATACTATTCCGGTTCAGGATGAAGCTACTTTGCTCCGGGCAAAAAACCACTAAGCGATACCAGATCTGATTTGAGGGAACACTATGAAATCGTCATTCTTCGGTATTCTTCAGCGTATTGGGCACTCGTTTATGCTGCCCATCGCCCTGCTCCCCGTCGCCGGGTTGCTGCTGGGCATTGGCGCATCATTCACCAACGCCACCACCATCGAATCTTATGGCCTGCAATCCCTGTTGGGTGACGGCACGGTACTTCACGCATTGCTGACCGTAATGAAAAGTGCCGGCAGCGTGGTGTTTTCCAACCTGCCGATGCTGTTTGCCATCGGCGTGGCGATGGGCATGGCCACCAAAGAGAAGCAGGTTGCCGCCATCTCCGGTGCCGTCGGCTTCTTTGCCATGCACGCCACCATCAACGCCATGTTACAACTCAACGGATTATTGGAGCCTGGAGCCTTGCCCGACGGATCGCTGGGCATGAGCGTGGGGATCAATTCACTGCAGATGGGCGTGTTCGGCGGGGTGCTGGTTGGCCTGGGTGTTGCCGCGCTGCACAACCGTTTCTACCGGATCGAGTTACCGGCAACGTTTTCATTCTTCGGCGGCACCCGGTTTGTCCCTATCGTTACCGCGTTGACCTATGTGGGCGTGGGCATTCTGATGTTTTATATCTGGCCAACCATTCAGGACGGGATCATGCATCTCGGCGGGTTGGTCAACCGCGCTGGCTATGCCGGCACCTTTATCTACGGCTTTATCGAACGTGCGCTGATCCCGTTCGGCCTGCACCACGTGTTCTACATGCCATTCTGGCAAACCGGGCTGGGCGGAACCGAAATTATCGACGGTATCTCGGTTTCCGGTGCGCAGAACATCTTCTTTGCCGAACTGGCCAGTCCGAACACCAAGGCGTTCTCGGTAGAAGCCACCCGCTTTATGGCCGGTAAATTCCCGTTCTATCTGTTTGGCATCCCAGGGGCCGCCTTGGCTATCTACCACTGCGCCAAACCTGAAAACCGTAAGCTGGTGCTGGGCTTACTGCTGTCCGCTACGCTGACCGCCGTATTGACCGGGATCACCGAACCTATTGAGTTCTCATTCCTGTTCGCAGCCCCATTGCTGTATGTACTGCACTGCGTGCTGGCAGGCCTGTCGTTCATGCTGTGCCACATCTTCAACGTCGGCGTGGGGCAGACCTTTTCCGGCAGCCTGATTGACTTCGTGCTGTTCGGAGTTCTGCAAGGCAACACCAAAAGTCATTGGGTCAATGCCATCCTGATCGGCATCCCCCTGTTCCCGATTTACTACTTCAGCTTCCGCTTCCTGATCCTGCGCTTCAATTTCAAAACGCCAGGACGTGAAGACCAAGGCCAGGAAACCAAGCTCTATACCCGTAAAGACGTGGAGGCCGCCAAAGGTGGTGCTCCGCAAGCGGACGGCCAGAAAACCGATCAGGTGTCCGAGCTGATTGTGGCGGGTCTGGGTGGCAAAGCCAATATCACCAATATCGACTGTTGTGCCACGCGGCTACGCATCACCGTAGCCGATGAAAACCTGGTGGACGATAGTCTGCTGAAAAGCTCTGGAGCGCGGGGCGTGATCCGCAGAGGCCAAGGTATCCAGGTGATTTATGGCCCGCATGTCACGCTGATTAAATCCAATCTGGAAGACTGTCTGCAAGGCGTTTAACCACTCAAATTACCCATTATCAATGCATTACTGTGAATTTATCGCTGCCAGCGCGGCAGCGATAACAGAGGATAAAAGATGAAAATTGCCATTGGCTGTGACCATGTAGGGATCATTTTAAAACCCACCATTATCCAGCACCTGGAGACTAAAGGGATTAGCGTGATCGATAAAGGTACCCATGGGGAGCAGCGCACCGACTACCCGCTGTATGCCAAAGCCGTTGCCGACGCCGTAGTCTCGCAAGAGGCCGATCTTGGCATCCTTATCTGTGGTTCGGGTATCGGCATCTCGATTGCTGCCAACAAGGTCAACGGCATTCGCGCCGTGGTATGCAGCGAGCCTTATTCGGCCAAGCTGTCCCGCCAGCACAATAACACCAATATTCTGGCCTTCGGCTCACGGGTCATCGGTGCCGAACTGGCGAAAATGATCGTCGACGAGTGGCTTAATGCCCAGTTTGCAGGGGATCGCCACCAGAAGCGCGTGGAAATGATTGCCGCACTGGAGACCCAACCATGAACAACGTATTCTGCCCTTCGTTGATGTGCGTAGATTTCTCCCGTCTGGCTGAAGAGCTTGCCGAACTGGAAGCGGCTGGAGCAGCCATGTTCCATATCGATATCATGGACGGCCATTTTGTCCCCAATCTGGCGTTGGGGCCAGAGGATATCAAAGCCGTCGCCAAACTGGCGAAGATCCCTTATGACGCCCATCTGATGATGAGCAACCCGGACGCGTATATCGACAAGTTTGCCGATCTGGGCTGCAATATTATCTATGTGCACGCCGAAGCCCCGACGCATCTGCACCGCACCTTGAGCAATATCCGCCAGCGCGGCGTCAAAGCTGGCGTGGCGATTAACCCGGGTACGCCCTTGAGCTACCTGAGCGAAGTGCTTGACGTGGTTGATGTGGTTTTGGTGATGTCGGTCAATCCTGGCTTTGCCGGCCAGCCGTTTATCCACAATGCCATCGATAAAACCCGGCGGTTACGCCAGATGCTAAGAGATCATCACAGTGCAGCAAGGATCGCCATTGATGGTGCTATCTCGCCTGACATCGTCAAAGCGTTGGCCGCAGACGTGGATATGTTTATCCTGGGCACCGCCGGATTGTTCCGCAAGGAGATGAACTATCAGCAAGCAATGCAGATATTGCAGGAACAGGCTCGGTTGGGGGAACAAGCCCCTCACCCTAACCCTCTCCCACTGTACAGACCGGGGACATCATGAACACTTGTTCGGGGACATGGTAGACACTTACAACATAGGTATGAGTACTTCTGAGTGGAGCTGCTTATGCCG
>NZ_JBKJYW010000056.1:0-24704 GCF_046715635.1 Serratia sp. (in: enterobacteria) | reverse complement strand
GCGTGGGATTCACCCAACTGTTCAATATCGATGTGATAAGAATAATACTGACCGACCAGCGAGTAGCTGTCTGGTTTAACCTCAACATAGTCAATAGAGATATCGCTAGGTTGATTAAGCGACAGCGATTGCACCAGATGGCTGAAGTCACAATTCTGGGCCTTACGGTAGGCGCTAGGCGTGACAGAGAAGTGTTTTTTGAAACAGCGTGAAAATGTCTGTTGGGAGTCGAACTGATATTCCAGCGAAATATCCAGAATGCTTTTCTGCGTAAAGCGTAACGAGAAAGCCGCCAGATAGAGGCGACGGGCGCGAATATAAGCAGCAAGTGGCAGGTTGGTCTGCTGGCGGAACATGCGCTGCAGATACCATTTGGAGTAGCCGGATTTTTCGCAAACAATATCCAGTGAAAGTCGATTGCGTAGGTTATTTTCTATCCAGACCAGTAATTCTTTGATATGTGTTTCCTGCGTCACCATTACTTTTCCTAGCCAAATTTGTCCACGGCAATGGTATACAGATTTATTTATAGCGTCCAAAGCGACGACACTATTTTACAAAGACTGACGAATTCATCACAAACAGTGCAGCTTGTCACTCAAAGTACAAGCCGCCCACCAGGGGCGGCGATCAATCAGATTACTTCACACAGCGGGTACATTGCGATTCCTGGATCTTCTGGAAGAAATCATTACCTTTGTCATCTACCAGAATAAAGGCTGGGAAATCTTCCACTTCGATTTTCCAGATCGCTTCCATACCCAGTTCAGGATACTCCACGCACTCCAGGCTCTTGATGCTCTGCTGTGCCAGCACCGCCGCCGGGCCACCAATGCTGCCAAGATAGAATCCGCCGTGCTTGTGGCAGGCATCCGTCACCTGTTGGCTGCGGTTACCTTTGGCCAGCATGATCATGCTGCCGCCGTGTGACTGCAACAGATCGACATAGGAGTCCATGCGCCCTGCCGTAGTTGGCCCCAGAGAACCTGAAGCATAGCCTTCTGGCGTTTTGGCCGGGCCCGCGTAGTAGATCGGGTGATCTTTCACGTACTGCGGTAAACCTTCGCCACGATCCAGGCGCTCTTTCAGCTTGGCGTGGGCAATATCACGCCCAACGATGATGGTGCCGCTCAGGGAAAGGCGGGTAGACACCGGATACTGTGACAGCTGCTTGAGGATATCAGCCATCGGGCGGTTCAGATCCACCTTGATCGCTTCCCCTTCACCCGCGCGGCGCAGTTCCTGTGGAATAAATTTACCTGGGTTATGCTCCAGTTTCTCCAGCCAGATCCCCTCACGGTTGATCTTGCCTTTGATATTCCGGTCGGCGGAGCAGGAAACCCCCATCCCCACCGGGCAAGAAGCGCCGTGGCGTGGCAAACGCACTACGCGCACGTCGTGGGCAAAGTATTTGCCGCCAAACTGTGCACCCAGGCCCAAATTCTGGGCTTCTTTCAGCAGTTCCTCTTCCAGCGCCACATCGCGGAACGCCTGGCCGTGTTCGTTGCCTTCGGTTGGCAACGCATCATAGTATTTGGTTGAAGCCAGCTTCACGGTCTTCAGCGTGGCTTCCGCCGAAGTACCGCCAATCACAAAGGCCACGTGATACGGTGGGCAGGCCGCGGTGCCCAGAGTACGCATCTTGTCGACCAGATAGTCTTTCAACTTACCTGGGGACAGCAGCGCCTTGGTTTCCTGATACAGATAGGTTTTGTTGGCCGAACCACCGCCCTTGGCAATACACAGGAACTTATACTCGTCACCATCCACGCTGTAGAGATCGATCTGCGCTGGCAGGTTGCTGCCGGTATTGACCTCCTGGTACATATCCAGCGCGGCGTTTTGCGAATAGCGCAGGTTGTCTTCAATAAAGGTGTTGTATACCCCACGTGACAGGGCTTCTTCGTCCCCGCCACCGGTCCAGACGCGCTGGCCCTTTTTACCCATGATGATCGCCGTACCGGTATCCTGGCAGGTTGGCAAAATACCCTTGGCGGCGATTTCTGAGTTACGCAAAAATTGCAGCGCAACGTACTTGTCGTTCTCACTGGCATCGGGGTCGTTGAGGATATCCGCCACCTGCTGCTGGTGCGCAGGGCGCAGCATGAACGAGGCGTCGTGGAAAGCGTGCTGGGCGAGCAGGGTCAGGGCTTGAGGGTCAACCTTGAGGACTTCCTGGCCGGCAAATTCGCCGACGGAAACGTGGTCACGGCTTAGCAGATAGTATTCGGTATCGTCTTTCTTCAGCGGGAACGGATCTTGATAATGGAACGGTTTATTCGACATTGATCTCTCACTTGCAACATCAGCTGCGTTAAATTCACACTTACCCAGCGTGCTCGGGGCGCGCTGCGTCAAAAAAACTCCCCACACCTTACGTATTTTTAGGTAGTCAGTTATTGCGCCAAATCGCAAAATAACCTCTATTAACGTAGGGACTTAACGCTGGCGATGTTTTTCTGACCTCATCCGGTGAGAACTGCGGGTACAGACTCATCATGCACGGATTATTATCCCGCAGTTAACACAATGATTACAATCTGTGTGAGTCGATCGGCTTATCATTGTGGGAAAATAGCGTTGCGACAATTGCCTTGCTGCCTCATGTCCACACCAAGCCGTTTTCATCAAAAACCTGGTATACGGCTATTTTTTCTTCCCCGGTAGAGTCGCCTTGAGCTCCTCTACCGAGATACCTCCTGCCACACTCCCCGGCACTGGCATCCGCAAAATATGATTTTTGATCTTGCCAATCACATGCATCTCACATGGCTTGCAGTCAAACTTCAACGTCAACACCTCACCCTGATGTACCAACTGCATCGGCGATGCCCTCCCCTTCACACCCTGCACACCCTTGGCCTGTTTAGGGCAGAGGTTGAAGGCGAAGCGCAGGCAGTGCTTGGTGATCATTACCGGTACATCCCCTTTTTCTTCGTGCGCCTCGAAGGCGGCATCAATCAATGTGACACCATAACGCTGGTAGAACTTACGCGCCTTCTGGTTATAAACATTGGCAAGAAACGTCAGGTGCGTATCCGGATAAACCGGCGGCGGGACGGAAACCGGTTTGCGGTCGCCGCGTTCGTTTACCGCCAGGCGTGCGGCGTCCAGCGCTTCCACCGCATCGCGGCGCAGTTGGTTGAGCTGGCTGTTGGGTATGAAGCAAACCATCGGCAGATCAATATGAACGTCACGCGGGTAATAAAGGCTTTGCCCCAGTTTGCTCAGTCCGTCACGCAGTGTGACAAGCGCTTTCTCCGGCTGGTTGGCGGCGCCGAATTCGCCCTGCAGCGTATGGCTGACGCTGATGCCCTCTTCGCTGATCAGGGTTAGCGTCACTCCGTCGCTGCTTTGTGTCAGCAAAACATCGACGGCTACGCGGCGTTCCGATGAGGTTTTTAGCAGCGCCTGTTGCCAGTTGTGATCGAGGTTACGATTAAGTGGATGATTTGGGCGCAGCTTATCCAGACCTGCCGGCATTTCGTTAGGCCAAACCCGGTAGCGCCCTTCAGCAATTTTATCCGCCTTATTAGCACGGAAGCCGACGATATCGCGCTTGATCAGCACGTTAAGTCCATCACCGTTGGTCAGCGATTCTTTTACTTCCACGTCCAGATGATCTTTACCCACCTTTAGCACCTCTCCTATAGGCAGGCCAATGAACTTGGGTGAGTCAAAGGCACCAATATCCATCTGGCGTTCGTTAACGAAGTAATCGGTACTGCCACGGTGGAAGGTTTTATCCGGCGACGGAATAAAAAAGTGTTCCGTGCGACCTGATGATGCCGGCGTCAGATCGGAACGATCGTTGAGAATGGCATCCAGGTGCTGACGATAGTACGCAGTGATGTTTTTCACATAGCTCATATCCTTATAACGCCCTTCAATCTTGAATGAGCGAACACCGGCGTCGATCAACGCCGTCAGGTTGCGGCTTTGATCGTTGTCTTTCATCGACAGCAGATGCTTTTCATACGCAACTACCCGCCCCTGCTCATCTTTCAGGGTGTAAGGAAGCCGGCACGCCTGCGAACAGTCGCCACGGTTGGCACTGCGTCCGGTCTGGGCGTGGGAAATGTTACACTGGCCGGAGAAGGCCACGCACAACGCGCCATGGATGAAAAACTCGACGGCGGCGTCAACGTTGTCACTGATAGCTTTTATCTGAGTGAGATTCAGCTCACGCGCCAATACCAACTGGGAAAAACCGGCATCGGACAGGAAACGAGCCTTCTCTACGCTACGGATGTCGGTCTGGGTACTGGCATGTAGCTCAAAGGGTGGAATATCCAGCTCCAGGATCCCCATATCTTGTACGATAAGCGCATCGACTCCGGTTTCATACAGTTGATGGATCAAGCGGCGTGCCGGCTCCAGCTCGTTGTCATGCAAAATGGTGTTGAGGGCGATGAACACTTTGGCCCGGTAGCGGCGGGCAAATTCAACCAGTCCGGCGATATCGCTCAGGCTGTTGCCAGCATTATGGCGGGCGCCGAAACCTGGGCCACCGATATAGATCGCATCGGCCCCGTGCAAAATAGCCTCACGGGCGATACCTGCATCGCGGGCGGGGCTGAGCAATTCAATCTGGTTAGGTAAAAGCATGGTTATCGCCGTTAGGGTAAGGGGGAAAATCGCTGCTATTGTAGACACAAGCATCGTACATACAAGCCTTGCGTGACGGTTAAGAGCCCATATACTTTTCCTTACTGCCCCGTTGCCAGCCACCGCGTCATTGCTTAAGCTAGCGCCCTATGAACAGAGTAAGAATCCCCATTGCGCTGCAACAAGCGGTGATGCGTTGCCTGCGCGACAAGTTACAGCTGGCGCAGCAGCATTTTGCCGTCGAGTTCCCTGAGCCCAAGATCCTGTATCAACAACGCGGCACCAGCGCGGGTACCGCCTGGCTGCAAGCCTGGGAAATCCGCCTTAATCCGGTGCTGCTGATGGAAAACCAACAGTCGTTTATCGACGAAGTGGTCCCCCATGAATTGGCTCATCTGCTGGTGTTCCGTCAGTTTGGCCGCGTACCGCCACATGGCCGGGAATGGCGCTGGATGATGGAAAGCGTATTGCAGGTTCCCGCCAGCCGTACCCACCAGTTTGAGACCCGTTCGGTACAAAGCAAAACCTTTCCCTACCGCTGCCATTGCCAGCAACATCAACTGACCCTGCGCCGCCATAATCGAGTGATGCGCGGCGAGAGTGAATACCACTGCCGCCAGTGCGGTGAAAAACTGGCATTTTCCGGTTAACTAAAGCCGTTAACAAAAATATTTACAAGCAAAAACAATCCACTACCTGCGGTTGCTACTGCCAGTGACTTCCGTTACCCTGCCTGCCTTTCCAATTTTGAGCTGTTTTGGAATATGCATCGCAAAATTTTATTTTTGGTCGTCTTGACGGCCTCTAGCGGCGCGCTGGCTAAGGGAATTAATAACTTTACTCAGGCCAAGGCCGCCGCTGCCAAAATCAACCAGGACGCTCCCGGCAGCTTTTACTGTGGCTGCAAGATCGACTGGCAAAGTAAGAAAGGCATTCCCGATCTCGGAAGCTGCGGCTATCAGGCGCGTAAAAATGCCCAACGCGCCGGGCGTATCGAGTGGGAACATGTGGTTCCGGCCTGGCAGTTCGGCCATCAGCTACAGTGCTGGCAGCATGGCGGGCGTAAAAACTGCAACAAGGATCCGGTTTATCGCCGGATAGAGATCGATCTGCACAACCTGCAGCCCGCCATCGGCGAAGTGAACGGCGATCGTAATAACTTCATGTACAGCCAGTGGCGGGGTGGTGAAGGGCAATACGGACAGTGCCAAATGAAGGTGGACTTCAAGAACAAACAGGCCGAGCCACCGGCTCGTGCGCGGGGTGCAATCGCCCGAACCTACTTCTATATGCGCGATCGCTACCAACTGCCGCTTTCACGCCAGCAAACCCAGCTGTTTGAAGCCTGGAACCGCCTGTATCCGGTCAGCGCCTGGGAATGTCGACGTGAAGCACGCATCGCCATGGTACAAGGGAATCACAACCCTTATATTCAACAGGCTTGTCAGCAGCAAAAAGGCTGACCTACTATAGTGTTTTCGCGTTGCCCATCGGCAGCGCCGTTTCGTTGAGCCAGGATCTGACAATCATTATGCGTAAACCCCGCATTTACCATCCAGAGCCCTTGAACGCCAGTGCAGAAATTGCATTGAGCGAGGATGCCGCCAATCATGTCGGCCGCGTGCTGCGAATGAGTGCCGGCCAGGCACTGCAACTGTTCGATGGCAGCAACCAGGTATTTGAGGCAGAAATCACCCGGGTGGATAAAAAGAACGTGCTGGTTCAGATCAACGCCGGGCAACGGGAAGATCGCGAATCTCCGCTCAACTTACATCTTGGCCAGGTGATCTCGCGTGGCGAAAAGATGGAATTCACCATCCAGAAATCCATTGAGTTGGGGGTGAACGTGATCACTCCGCTATTTTCCGAGCGCTGCGGCGTTAAACTCGACGGTGAGCGCCTGGAGAAAAAACTCCAGCAGTGGCAAAAAATCGCCATCGCGGCCTGCGAGCAATGCGGTCGCAACCGCATTCCGGAAATCCGCCCAGCGATGTCTCTGGAACACTGGTGCGCCGAGCAGGACGATAGCCTCAAGCTGAACCTGCATCCACGCGCCAGCCAAAGTATCAATACTCTGCCGCTGCCGGTGGTGAGCGTACGTCTGCTCATTGGACCAGAGGGCGGATTATCCGCCGAAGAAATTGCCATGACCACAGACTATGGATTTACTGATATCCTGCTGGGGCCACGCGTTTTGCGTACAGAAACCACCGCGCTCACCGCAATTACCGCTTTGCAGGTCCGTTTCGGCGACCTGGGCTAAGGACCTGTCTTCACAGGTTCGTAAGGAGAAGAGATGATCAAGCTCGGCATCGTGATGGACCCTATCGCATCCATCAATATCAAAAAAGACACCAGCTTTGCCATGCTGCTCGAAGCGCAGCGCCGCGGCTGGGAACTGCATTATATGGAGATGAACGATCTCTATCTACATGCCGGTGATGGCCGTGCCCGCACGCGCCTGCTGAACGTGAAAGAAGATAAAGAAAGCTGGTTCAGCTTTGGCAGCGAGCAGGATCTGGCGTTGCGGGATCTGGACGTGATCCTGATGCGCAAAGATCCGCCGTTCGACACTGAATACATCTATGCGACCTACATTCTGGAACGGGCCGAAGTGAAAGGCACGCTGGTGGTCAACAAGCCACAGAGCCTGCGCGACTGTAACGAAAAGCTGTTCACCGCCTGGTTCCCGGAGCTGACGCCAGATACGCTAGTCAGCCGCAGCGCCGCCCATATTCGCAAATTCCACCAGCAGCACGGTGACATCATCCTCAAGCCGCTGGACGGCATGGGCGGAGCTTCAATCTTCCGCGTGAAGCAGGACGATCCCAACCTGTCGGTGATTATCGAAACCCTGACCGAACACGGCAGCCGTTTCTGCATGGCGCAAAACTTCCTGCCGGCCATCAAGGATGGAGACAAACGCATCCTGGTGGTGGATGGTGAACCGGTGCCTTACTGCCTGGCGCGTATCCCTGCCCAGGGCGAAACCCGTGGTAACCTGGCCGCCGGTGGCCGTGGTGAAGCGCGCCCACTGAGCGAAAGCGACTGGAAAATTGCCCGTGCGGTTGCCCCAACGCTAAAAGAGAAAGGGCTGATCTTTGTTGGCCTGGACGTGATCGGCGATCGTCTTACCGAGATCAACGTCACCAGCCCAACCTGCGCCCGTGAGATCGAAGCGGCATTCCCGGTTTCTGTCACCGGCATGCTGATGGACGCCATTGAAAAACGTCTGGCCACGAAGTAGGCAGACGACGCGCCCTCTCTCCTTGGGAGAGGGCAAGCATTTTACTTCCCAATTGAATTAACGCCATGAATTTACAGCACCATTTCCTGATTGCCATGCCCGCAATGCAAGATCCGCGCTTCAAACGTTCGGTGATATACGTTTGCGAACATAATGACGACGGAGCCATGGGATTAGTGATCAACAAGCCCGTGGAACATTTCACCGTGGAGACGGTGCTGGATAAACTCGATATCAAGCCTTCACCGCGCGATCCGGCGATCAGCCTGGATAAGCCAGTGTTCGCTGGCGGCCCGCTGGCTGACGATCGCGGCTTTATTCTGCATACCCCACGCAAAGGCTTTGGCTCCAGCATTCAAATCTCACCGGCCACCATGATCACCACCTCAAAAGACGTGCTGGAAACGCTTGGCACGCCAGATCAACCCACCGATGTGCTGGTGGCGCTTGCCTATGCGGGCTGGGAAAAAGGCCAGTTGGAACAGGAACTGCTGGAAAATGCCTGGCTGACCACCGAGGCCGATACCGACATTCTGTTCCACACGCCGATCGCCAACCGCTGGCGCGAGGCAGCCAACCGCCTTGGCATCGATATTCGCAGCATTGCCAGCCACGCAGGACACGCCTGATGACCAACCGCACCATTATCGCCTTCGACTTCGGGACCAAAAGTATCGGCGCAGCTATCGGCCAGGAAATTACCGGCACCGCTCGGGCGCTGGCGGCCTTTAAAGCGCAGGACGGTGTCCCTGACTGGCAGAAGATCGAACGCCTGCTGAAAGAGTGGCAGCCAGACCTGGTGGTGGTTGGCTTACCCTTGAATATGGATGGCACCGAACAGCCGCTGACCGAACGAGCGCGTAAATTTGCCAACCGGCTGCATGGCCGCTTTGGCGTGCAGATTGCGCTGCACGATGAACGCCTGAGCACCGTTGAGGCGCGCGCCAACCTGTTCGACCATGGGGGGTTCCGTGCACTGGATAAAGGCAGCGTCGATTCCGCCTCCGCCGTGGTTATTCTGGAGAGCTGGTTTGAGCAGCATCCGGGCTGATTTTTCGTGCCGGAGCAAAGCGGCTGAACATGATCGCACCGGCGGTAGGCACCACTTCCTGCTCCGATTCAGGCAACTCCAGCGTATCCGCTAACTCAAAGCTGTCCAACGTCAGACTGTTGATACGGTATGGCGTCAGATTGCCTACCAGTGCATAGCCCCGCCAATCGGTGGTGACGCCATACTGATTATCGATGCCAATCCCCGGCGTATCCGGCACGCTGACGATGGCCACGGTATCGCCTAACGTCTGCCCAAGCGTGAGTCCTTCCTGATGCGCCATCAGGCTGCCGGCAAGCTCCAGATTCTGCTGACGATAGCCAGCCCCTTGCGAATGACCTACCCGCAGATCGCCTGCGTTATATTGGTAATTGGCGCTCAGATCCTGGCTGCTGCCATAGCGTTGGCTCTGACTGGTGCTGGCGTTGTAGCTCAGGCTATAGTCGGCAAGCAGCGTGCCGCTGACGCCTATCCGCCGGCTGTCTGTCCGATCGTTAGCCAACGTATGATCATAGTTCAGCTTCATACGTGGTGCGCCCAGTGCATTCAACGGCAGCGAGAATGAGAGGCCCATTTGTGCCTGCTCTTTGCCATAAGAGGGGCGGTTATATTCCGCATACAGCGCAACGTCGACCTTACCCAGGCTGGCGCTGAAGCCCATCTCGACGCTGGTCTCGCCTCTTTGATTACCCCGCGTGGCCTCTCGAACCAATGTCAGGTAAAGGCTGTCTGAATCAGACAGATACTGGTTATAACGCGCCTCCAGGCGATACTTTTTTTCCTCGTCAAAGTCACCGACAAAAATGCCGTCTTCCCAGTCCCACCAATAGGTGCTCTGCTGGTCTATCACCGCGCTAAAGGTACGATAACGCTGGCGCGGATAATATTGCGCCATCAGGCTGAAGGAAGACTCCCAGGCCGGGAACGCCTTCGCGTAACGCACACGTGCCATGCCACCGGTATCCGGCGCTGAATGCCTTGGCTGGCGGGCAGACGAAAATGTGTAATCCGCCGAGATCGCTCCCCATTGGTTAAGGCTCTTGCCAATCCCGATTGCCGCGCTGCGATAAATATCCGCCCCCTGGAAACCACCATACAGCGTAACCTTCCCCGGGAGCCCATAGCTGAGAGAGGCCTGGGCAAAGCCTGGCTGCTCCTCTTCCATGCCGTAATAAGGTTGGTATTTACCCACCGAGGCGTCATAGCGCCACTGACCGGCGTAAACCAGGTTGGGCATGGAGGAGTAGGGGATTTTTCGTTCGGTTTCGGTACTGTCGCTTTCCCGTATCGTGACGGTAAGGTCCCCTTCGAGCGCGGGCGGATAGACGTCTTTCAACACAAAGGCTCCCGGGGAAACAAACGTCTGATAGATGACTTCACCGTTCTGGCGCACCCTCACCTCCGCATTACTGCGTGCGAAGCCGCGTACCCAAGGTGAAAACTGCCGCAGGCCATCCGGTAGCATTCGGCTATCCGATACCAGGCTGATGCCACGGAATCGGACGTTGTCGAACAAAACTGACGGCGTCACGCTGTCGCCCAAGGTCAGAGTGGCGCGCCACGCTTTGATATCCCGATAGGCTAACGCCCTTTCGGTATGCCAGGTAGGATTGCCCCAGGTTTCTTTCTGATAGACGGGCTCATAACGCAACCGCCAAGGGCCCACGTTTGCCCCGGTGGTGATATCGGCATACAGGCTGTCGTGCCGCTGCGTATCGCGATAGTTTTCGCCGGCATAATGGCCGTAATTGAACTGATAGTTAACAAATGCCGCATTGATACCGTCGTCCCAGCGGCTGGTCAACTTGCTATCACCCAGCATGCTAGCCGGGATATCTACCGTCAGCAATTGTGCTATCGGCTCATAGAACACCGCAATTTTTCGGGCACTCAATACGCCGGGCAGAATACAGCCCTCAGGGGTCGTTTCCATCACCATTGCGGTATCACGTATCCCCCACTCACGTAGCAATAGGGCATTAATACACGGCTGCTCATCCTGCCCCAGGTTAACGGCCACCTCGCCCTTATAGTTATCGTTAATAATGAGATAGACGTTATTTATTTCAGCTCTGGCACCGTTAACCAACAGGCCCAACGAAATAGCGGCAATATGAACAGTGGGTTTCATTCGTTCCCTGAGTGCTAACCACAATATTTATCCGACACAAAAAGAGGCGCATCTGCGCCCCTTAATAACCAAATCATGGCTGCTTATTTCTGTGCAGATGCCAGTTCAGCACGAGCCTGCTTCAGCTCTTGTTTGATTTCTTTTAGGTCAGCCTGCTTTTCTTGCAGTTTTCTCTGGTACTTAGCCACTTTCTTGGCGTCACCTTTAGCCTGAGCTTCGCGCAGGTCGGCTTTAATTTCCTGTACGTCTTGCTGCTTGTCAGCCAGTTTCTGTTCCAGCTTGGTGACTTTCTTCTGAGCGTCCTGCAGTACGCTACCGTTGGTGCAATGGGCATTAACTTCGCTCAGAGCACGCTTCAGACCCGCTACACGGTTGTAGTTACCGTACTTCTCAGCCTGTTGGATCTGATATTCGATCGCAGCACGTTTGGCGTTACAGTCGTAAGCCGCATTAGCCATGGTAGAGAAGCTGGCACCCAGAACCAAAACCAGTGGCAGAATCGCTAATTTAGTGTTGTTTTTCATCATATTATCCTTAAACGTTATGACACATGAGGAGCCCAAAAGCCCCCCTTCCTGTGCAACAAAGAATAAAATGATCCCGCTTACCTTAATATCTACAGAAGCCTTAATCACTCTGTAGGAAGGGACTATTCCCCTGTAGTCCGTTGTGCTTTCCTTAAGGTGCTGAGCAACCGTTGCGCTTCTCCCAGCACCGCCGTTGCGGTGGCCTGAACGGGGTTGTCATGCAATGACTGACAAGCTTGATTCAGCCTTTCAGCATTCACCAACCGGGCCGCACCAGCCAATTTATGGGCCAACGCCCGTATGTTTATCAGGTCCATCGGTTGTTGCTGAATATCCATGGCAAGTTGCGTGCAGTCTTCCTGCAAGCAATCCAACAGGGTTTGGATGAACTCTTGCAATACCTTTGGCTGACGCAATTCCACTGGCAAATCTTCCACAACGAATGCTGGCTCCTCTTCCCTGTGCCCCGCATCAGTCAGTGGCAGCGTAGCCAATTTCGCTTTTAATATGCTCAGGTTAACCGGCTTGAACAGGCAGTCATCCATTCCGGCCTGCAGACAAGCTTCGCGGGCACTTTCTTGCGCATTGGCCGTCAGCCCCCAGATCACCGTAGGAACGGAATGCTGTTCACCCTCGATGTGCCTGATTTGGCGACTCAGGCTGTAACCATCGCGTTCAGGCATCTGGCAGTCGGTAATGACCAGGTTGAAGCTCCCCTGCTCCAACAACTGCAGCGCCTGCTCCCCATCCCCAACCGCAATGGATTGATGACCAAGAAACTGCAACTGTTGAGCCAACAACATTCTGCCTGCAGGATGATCTTCAACGATCAGCACCCGCAGTTGGGATGATGCCGCCGGGATGGGTTCCTCCAGAGGAATTTGAGGGTGAAATTTTAGCAATCTCGCTACCGAAAGTAGCACGGTGACGTCGCTGCCAATACCGACCTCACTGTTCAAGACGATGGTCCCCCCCATCATCTCCACCAGCTTGCGGCAAATATACAGCCCAAGCCCTGTTCCGCCTGTCTCCCCATTGCCCTGAGTAAAGGGTTGGAAAAGACGTTCTTGAGTAACAACATCAATCCCCTTGCCCGTATCCGAAACACGTAGCCGCAGATCTGCTCGTTCTTCGCTAATCTGATCGACCGCTACGCTGAGCGTGACCTGCCCCTGCTCGGTAAACTTGATGGCATTACTCACCAGATTGGATAGCACCTGCTTAAAACGCATGGGATCAACTAACACATCGCCGGTGATCTCCGCGTCAATATCCAACCTGAACGCTAACCCCTTTTGTCGTGCCACACCGTCAAATAACATCGCCACGGCTTCAATCAGGCGACGGATATCTGCACGTTGTGGATGTAGGATCAGGCGGTCCGCCTCAATGCGTGAGATATCAAGAATGTCACCAATCAAGGCCAGCAGAGAATGTGCAGACTCGTGTGCGACACTCAGCAGCTCTCGATCTGAAGCTTCCTCCCGCTGCGGACGGTTCAGCAACAGCTCCAACATGCCGATAATGGCATTGAGCGGAGTACGGATCTCATGGCTCATGGTGGCCAGGAAGGTGGTTTTAGCCCGGTTGGCACTGTCAGCACGCTCTTTCGCCTGCTGTAACTGCGCAATCAGGCGATCGCGTTCGGTCACGTCGAACCACCCGCCGATTTTGCCTTCAGCACGCTGATCTTCGGTAATCAGCAATTGGCCCCACTGCTGCAAAGTGCGCGGCTGCCCCCCTAACTGCATGACAGATAAAGCCTGTTCCTGCTCACCGCCCCAGCCAATATCCATCGTGACAGGCAGTTGCAGTTGATAGTTTTCCAGTGAGCTACCAATCACCGTTTCTGCGGGGGCATTGATGGCATTAAAAAACGGCGCGTTTGCCATCACTATCTGGTCTTTCAGATTGGCGATGTAAATCGGCAATGGCACGCTATCGATGACCGCCTGGCAACGCTGCACCAGGCGGCGCTTACTGCGCAACCGGCTGATGACCAAGGCTATCACCAGCACTGCCAGCAACAGGGTTATCAGTAACCATGCTGTGGAATAACAGTGAGCAGGTGATTTTCCCTCCCCCAGAGTCCCTTCCAGCAGATAGGTATTGTTGTACCAATTGCTGGTCATCGCATGGATATCCTCTGGAGGAATATTCAGCAATGCCTTGTCGAGGATGGTTGCCAAGGGATACTCATTGTCAGAGACACCAATCACAAACCGCGCCGGTTCAATATCCAAAGCGCTCAGAATACTTAGCCCCAAGGAGGGATCCCGAGCCAGGAAATAATCGGCGCTGATCATCGGCAACACGAGTGCTTCAGCCTTTCCCGCTTTTAGCGCCTCAATACCGGCTTGGGGTGAAGGCACGGTAATTATCCGGCTATCGGGGTACTGTTCCCGCAAGAGGGCATGCAGAGGGTGCCCTGCGACCAGAGCAATCAACTGCGGAGGATCATGGTTAATCTGCTCCGGGATCCCCAGTAATACCCAGGAGTTGAATAAATAAGAACGAGTGGTCAGCAACCCGTTAGGCCAGATTGCATCTAGCGTCACGCCAGCGACAATGTCGGCCCTGCCAGTTTTCACCGCATTCAGGGAGTCTTGCAGTGATTGTGCGCGAATAATGTCAAACTTGAGCCCTATACGGCTAGAGATAGCCTCCATCACATCGGCCGTCAAACCACGGAACTCCCCCTGAACGTCGAAGAAGCCCAAAGGGGCGAAATCGCCATTAACGGCCAAGCGCACTCTGGGATGTTCTTCCACCCATTTTCTTTCCAGTGAGGTCAGCAGCAGGTGTTCTTCACCTTGTGACATGGGGATCCCCCCATTCCAGCGGCTTTGGATCTCTGCTTGAGTGCTTTCCGGGATGCTCGCTAAAATAGCGTTCAATATTCGCTGTAAACGCACATTCCCGCTGGCCATACCAAAGGAGAATCCTTTGATGTCCTGCTGCGGCAGTAGTTGCAAACGCAGATTGTTCAGGTTGCCCTGATTGATTAAATAGCGAGCCACCGTGGCATCACCGATAAAAGCGTCCAGCTTCTTAAACGACAATGCCTCCAGCGCCCGGCGCGGTATGTCAAAAACCTGATAATCCGCCGGAAAGCGCGCTACCAAGCTCTGATTACCGCCGTATAGGCGCTCGATAGCAATGCGCTTAGGGGGGTTCTGTTGCAGCAGACTGTCGGTGCGCACCACCAATGCCGGTGAGGCAGAGACATAAGGTGTAGACAGCAGCATTGCGGGATCGGCGACGGTTTTCGCAGCGACATTGCCGATCAGATCCACTTCTCCCTTATCCAGACTTCGCCGCAGGGCTGAGGCATCTTCGTAGTAACGCACCTTTATCTGTACATTAAGGTTATAGCCAACGATGCCCAGATAATCAGCATTGATACCCCCATAATCCCGGGTGCCACTGATGATATCAAAAGGAGAATAATTGGGGGCCGCGATGCCGAAAACCAGCACACGTTTACGGCGTAGCCATTGCCAATCATCACTGGTTAGCTCGGGTTCGGATAATTGAACCTGGCTACGGCTAAGCAGATTGGTTTCACGAAATGCGGGAACTTCCCCGGCGGAAACACCACAGCAAAAAAACAAAAGTATCAACAGCCATTTATTCATCGTCAGGTTGTTCACTCTGATGATGAAAAAAAGCCACCAAACCTTCCGTACTGCTAATTTTTAGCTTTTCCATCAGACGTGTCTTATAAGTGCTGATGGTTTTATTACTCAAAATCAGACGATCGGCTATTTCCTTATTGCTCAGCCCTTCAGACAAATAACGTAATACGGTCAGTTCACGATCGGAAAGGCGCGCAAGAATATTCTCATTTTTCAGCGATGCGTTAAGCAAAGGCATCAGCGTAGTCTGTGGAAAGCAGGCATAGCCTTGCAGCACCAACTGGCACAATGGAGCCAATTGACTGATATCCTGATCTTTGTTGAAAAAACCGCTAGCTCCGGCACGCAACGCTCTTTCTGCATAGCTCTCTGCGGACAGGCTGGTATATACCACCACTTTAATAGCACTGTCCACCTGGCGAATATGCTGTAGGATCTGCAGCCCATCCATTTTGTTCAGCATGATGTCAAGGATCACCAGCTGCGGCGTATTTTCCCTTATTCGCGCCATGGCATCCAGGCCGTTAGTCGCCGTCAGGATCGAGTCATTACCTAATGAAGATAAAATTGCTTTCACAGCGAAACAAATTGCGGGGTGATCGTCAACAATCAGCCAGGAACCCATAAGAACATCCTTGTTAATAATAATGGAAAAGTCCTAAAAAACACCAAGCATTAAAATAATCAAGAGACCTAATTATACTTCAACATAAACCGTCATTGAATTGTATTATCCCCTCCAGGTATATAAGAGCCATCTTAGAACCACAGCAGTTTTGACTGTAATTAAAAGCTGACGAGGGGGAATAGTTAATCGATTGTGGCATTATAATATTCCCTGTGCAACACGCTGTTGCAAACCCTGTTCAAAGGTTTGCATGCCTGACTGCGCACCGGTCTGCAATACGCTGACCAACTGATGGGTTTTACCTTCGCGGATCATGCTGCTCACCGCCGCCGTGGCCGTGAGGATCTCGTAAATGGCAACACGCCCTCCCCCCGGCTTACTCAGCAGCTTTTGCGCGATAACCGCCTGCAGGCTGCTGGCCAACTGGGCCCGAACATAGGCTTTCTCTTCCGCCGGGAACACATCCACCAACCGTTCCACCGCCTGTGGCGCACTGCGGGTATGCAAGGTAGCCAGGACCAAATGGCCGGTTTCAGCCGCGGTCAACGCCAGCCGAACGGTGGTGGTATCACGCAACTCCCCCAGCAGGATCACGTCTGGATCTTCACGCAGTGCGGCCCGCAACGCATCATCAAAACTGTGGGTATCCCGGCCTAACTCTCGCTGCTGGATTAGGGAACGCTGGCTACGATGGATAAACTCGATCGGGTCTTCCAACGTGAGAATATGGCGACGCTGATGCTGATTAATAAAGTCGATCATCGCCGCCAGCGTAGTCGACTTGCCGCTGCCGGTAGCACCGGTGACGAGTATCAAGCCATCTTCGCGCTGCAACAGCGCCGGAATAATTTCCGGAGTGGCCAGTGCGGCCAACGTTGGGCACTGGCTGGCGATCCTGCGTAGCGCCACGGAGACCCCGCCGTTCTGCAAAAAGAAATTGGCACGCAGCCGGGTGCCACCAGCTAGGGATAATGCCAGATCGAGCTGCCCCACCTGCTGTAGTTGCTGCCACATCGTCTGTGATAACTGCGTTTGGCACCATGCCGCCATCTGCTGTTGGGTGAGGATTTCCCCACTCTCCACGGCCTGGAGTTCACCATCAATACGTAACATTGGCAGATGGCCGGTACAAAGGTGCAGATCGGAGGCATTATGCTTTACACTAAGAGCCACAAATTCATCGATATCCATATCAATCTCCCGGGTTAATCATGAGCACTATCCAACAGAATCTGCAGGATGTCAGGAGCCGTATTGCAGCGGCCGCTCAAGACTGCGCACGCATTCCAGAAGAAGTGACATTGCTTGCAGTCAGCAAAACCAAACCTGCGGAGGCGATCGCACAAGCCATCGCCGCAGGCCAGCACGCGTTTGGCGAAAATTACGTGCAGGAAGGGGTAGACAAGATCCAGTATTTTGCCCAGCGGTCCGAAGGGGCTGGATTGGAATGGCACTTTATCGGCCCGCTGCAATCCAATAAAAGCAGGCTGGTGGCAGAGCACTTTGCCTGGTGCCACACCGTTGACCGCTTGCGTATTGCTCTGCGTCTGAGCGATCAGCGCCCCGCAGAAATGCCGCCGTTAAACGTGCTGATCCAGATAAATATCAGTGACGAACAGAGTAAATCTGGCATTGTATTGACTGAGCTGCCAGCGCTGGCAGAGGCGGTCGCCGCATTACCTAACCTGTGCTTGCGTGGGCTGATGGCCATCCCGGCCCCGGAACACGACTATCAGCGCCAGTTGGCGACATTCGGCCAGATGAACGACGCTTTCCAGCAGCTCAAGCAGCGCTATCCGCAGGTGGATACGCTGTCGATGGGTATGACAGATGATATGCAGGCAGCGATCGCCGCTGGCAGCACGATGGTTCGTATCGGCACCGCAATTTTTGGCGCCCGTGACTACTCGCACACCACCGTATAACGAGGATTGGATGCAACATCGTAAAATTACCTTTATTGGTGCCGGTAATATGGCTCGCGCTATCATTGCTGGCCTGGTCGCCGGTGGCTATCCGGCAGCCGCCATCAGCGTTTGCGCGCCGTCAGCAAAAAACCGTGACGCCCTGGCCGCTGAATATGGCATCAATAGCAGCGCAGATAACATCAGCTGTGCAAAACAGGCCGAGGTCGTGGTCCTGGCGGTGAAACCGCAAATGATGGCGCAGGTTTGCTTACCTTTACAGGAACAGGTCAATTTCTCCGGTAAACTGGTGCTGTCGATCGCTGCCGGTATTCTGGTGAGCCGTTTCTACCAAATGCTCGGTGAAGGCTTGAATATCGTGCGCATCATGCCCAATACTCCTTCGCTGGTCGGTAAAGGAATGAGCGGGCTGTATGCTCCCGAGCAGGTTAGCCAACAGGATCGTGATTATACTCGCGACCTGATGAGCTCGGTGGGTAAAGTCTGCTGGGTCGATGACGAAAACGGCATCAATGGCGTGATCGCCGCTGCAGGCAGTGCACCGGCCTATTTCTTCCTGTTTATGGATGCCATGCAGCAGGAAGCCGAACGTATGGGATTCAGCAGCCAGGCGGCACGCGATCTGGTGCAGCAGGCTGCTATCGGTGCTGCGGCATTGGCCGCCGCCAACCCGGAAATTTCACTGGCTACGCTGCGTGAGCAGGTGACCTCCAAAGGGGGCACCACCGCCGAGGCAATACGGGTGTTCAATGAACAACAGTTGCCAGAGACCGTTGCCAAAGCCATGCAGGCCGCCGTTGCCCGTGCGCAGGAAATGGAAAAATCATTTTAACTATGCCCGATGAGTTGCAGGCCGCTACGGCAGTTTGCGACCAAGGGGATAACCCAGAAGTTAAGGAGAAGGGTAACTTACATGCTAACGCTGACTTTCCTGGTCAAAACCGTCGTTGATATTTACGTGATGGTGCTGCTGTTGCGCATCTGGATGCAACTGACGCGCACTGACTTTTATAACCCGTTTTCGCAGTTTGTAGTGAAAATCACCCAGCCGATCGTCGGCCCACTACGCCGCATCGTTCCTTCGATGGGGCCGGTAGATAGCGCCTCATTGCTGTTGGCGTTCCTGTTGATGACCATCAAATATCCGCTGCTGCTGCTGATCCAGAGCGGTACCCTGTCACTCAGCCTGTACAACCTGCTGTTTGGCCTGATTTCCCTGATCAAATCCGTCGGCTATCTGATCTTCTGGGTGATGATCATTCGTGCACTGATGAGCTGGATCAGCCAGGGCCGCAGCCCGATTGATTATGTGATGCTCCAGCTTACCGAGCCTTTGATGGCCCCTATCCGCCGCGTGATCCCGGCGATGGGCGGGATTGATTTCTCCGCGATGGTGGTGATCCTGATCCTGTACCTGATCAACTACCTGGGGATGGATCTGTTTGGCGAGCTCTGGTTCCTGCTGTGAGTGCAGTTACTCCGCAGCTGGACGGGCTGGTGGTCAGGCTATATATTCAGCCCAAAGCCAGCCGCGATCAGATTATTGGCCTGCATGGCGACGAGATAAAAGTCGCCATCACCGCACCGCCGGTTGATGGCCAGGCCAATGCCCATCTCATCAAGTTTATCGCCAAGCAGTTCAAGGTGGCGAAAAGCAACGTGATCATCGAGAAAGGCGAACTGGGGCGGCACAAGCAATTGCGCATCCTCAACCCGCAACAGATCCCTGAGGCCATCGCGGCGCTCATCGAATAATTTCAAGGTATCTCTATATGCAAAAAATCGTTCTTGCCACCGGTAACCCCGGCAAAGTGCGTGAACTCGCCGAACTGCTGGCCGATTTTGGCTTTGATGTGGTAGCGCAAACCGAGCTTGGCGTAGACTCCGCCGAAGAAACCGGCCTGACGTTTATTGAAAACGCCATTCTCAAAGCCCGCCATGCCGCGCAGATCACCGGTCTGCCAGCGATTGCCGACGACTCAGGCCTGGCAGTCGATGCCTTGGGCGGCGCTCCGGGTATTTACTCTGCCCGCTATGCCGGTTTAGAGGCCAGTGACCAGCAAAATCTGGACAAGCTGCTGGTGACGCTGAAAGATGTGCCTGCGGGCAAGCGCGGTGCTCAATTCCATTGTGTGCTGGTGTATATGCGCCATGCGGAAGATCCAACTCCGCTGGTATTCCACGGTTGCTGGAACGGTGAGATCACTTTTGAAGCGGCCGGCGTTGGCGGCTTCGGTTACGATCCGATCTTCTATGTGCCAGAGTTGAGCTGCACCGCAGCAGAGCTGACGCGGGAAGAGAAAATTGCCATTTCCCACCGTGGCAAGGCGTTGAAGTTGATGCTGGAAGCGATGCGTAATGCCAGCTAACAGCGTACAACTGCCGCCGCTCAGCCTGTACATCCATATTCCCTGGTGCGTACAAAAGTGCCCATACTGCGATTTCAACTCGCATGCCTTAAAGGGCGAAGTACCGCACCAGGAATATGTCGACCATCTGCTGGCGGATCTGGATGCCGATTTGCCGCTCGCCAGCGGTCGTTCAATCAGCACCATCTTTATCGGCGGCGGTACGCCGAGCCTGTTAAGTGCCGAAGCCATGCAAGCACTGCTGGATGGCGTGCGTGAGCGTATTCACGTCGCTGATGACGCCGAGATCACCATGGAAGCCAACCCAGGCACCGTGGAGGCCGATCGCTTCAGCGGCTACCAGCGCGCCGGGGTGAACCGCATCTCGATTGGCGTACAAAGCTTTAGCGCCGAGAAGTTAACCCGTCTGGGGCGTATTCATGGCCCGGATGAGGCCAAACGCGCGGCGCATCTGGCAACCGGCCTGGGCCTACGTAGTTTCAATCTGGACCTGATGCATGGCCTGCCGGATCAGTCACTGGAAGAAGCGTTGGACGACTTGCGTCAAGCCATCGCCCTTAATCCACCGCATCTGTCGTGGTATCAGCTCACCATCGAGCCAAATACCCTGTTCAGCTCACGCCCGCCGGTATTGCCGGACGATGATGCGCTGTGGAATATCTTTGAACAAGGGCATGAGCTGTTGAGCGCCGCCGGTTATCAGCAGTACGAAACCTCGGCCTACGCCAAACCGGGTTATCAGTGTCAGCACAACCTCAACTACTGGCGTTTTGGCGACTATCTGGGGATTGGTTGTGGCGCACACGGCAAGCTGACCTTTGCCGATGGCCACATTCTGCGCACCGCCAAAACCAAGCATCCACGCGGCTTTATGCGGGGTGACTATCGGGACAAGCTGCATGAAGTCGAAGCGCACGATCGGCCATTCGAGTTCTTTATGAACCGTTTCCGCCTGCTGGAAGCTGCGCCACGCGCCGAGTTCGCCCGCTATACCGGGCTGGATGAGAGCGTGATACGCGCGCCATTGGACGAAGCACTGGCTAAAGGCTATCTGCTAGAGACACCGGAGTATTGGCAGATCACCGAGCATGGCAAACTGTTCCTGAATTCGCTGTTGGAACTGTTTTTGCAAGAAGAATAATTAACCTGTAGGGGGCGCCGTATGCTGCGCCCGTTTAGCTGCATGCTGCCTTCAATCTGAAAGGCTCCGCAAGAAACCCTTTGGTCAGATTTTCTGATATTCGCGTTTTAGCGTTAGCTGGCTGAGCTTGTTACGTAATAACGTAGCAGAAGATCTTTTCTGCCTTTCCTGAAGTTCATGACGAAGAACTTCTTCCGCATCAGCGTGGGGAGTCGTTGCAAGCTCAACAGTGGCAAGTGCTTGCAATAACTCTTTCTCATCTGCCCCAGCATGAGAGCGTATGGTTTTATGGCATAATGGCATAACAAGCCCTCCCATTTGATGTGTCTTTGTAAGCCTTTAGGGAATCAGGCAAGAGCTTTCTCGGCGTTCCTTTAGGAAGACCAGTACTTTTATTGTAGCGTGGTTCACTTTTTAACCCAAGTATATAATCATATGTCTCTTCGAGAGTCACGCTGCGTCCTTTATCGGCAATTTCGCCACTGGCCGCCTGGAAGACAAAACCGCCGACATCAAAAGCCTGGTAATGCGCAAGCATGGCTAAAGCGACTTGTTCCAATACGACGCCTCCGGCAAACCCGTTGAACTCAACGTGTCGGAAATCCCCAAAAGATTCAACATCAATATAAATGTCGAAGTAAACCTCAGACATGCCATTGCAGGGAAAAGGTGTATCTGGTGGCATATTGTAGCCAATATCCAAGAATTTCTGCTCAGTGGTTAAACTGCCAAAAACCGCTGTGTACACTCTTCCTCCAGCCACAAAAACATAGCTGTGATGAATACGATTGTCATAAACGAACTTCTTTCGTCTAAATCCGGGATCTTCAAGATACTTTTCTTCTTGTATTTCCATATACAGCCTCGAAAGAACTTCCATACTTTAAAAAACATCACCCAATCACTGATCAATCTCCGTGAATTGCTCCACAATGAATTTTTATTAATAAACCGTGAACTCACCATATCACAGGAGCCTCTGGTTGTAATACGTGGAATTTACGAGCCAAGTGGATTATCAACAATATAAAAACCGACCAAAGAATGCCCACCACCAGTAAATCACTAACAAGCTGGTTACTATTACTGGTATGAATCTTCGTTGCCTAACCCTATAAATAGAATATATGATTAGCGGAAATATAATCGCTGCAGTAAAGGGAATTCCAACATCACTGACATCATCAATATTAAAGTGCAGAATAACATCGCAGATATTTTCTATCCCCTCTTCTCCAATCGCCCATTCATACTCTATTACTGAAAATATCATTATGTAGAAAACGCATACGGGATAATAAAGGAAGATGAGAGGACTGAGCAGCTTGAGTA
The DNA here is from genome assembly GCF_046715635.1 of Serratia sp. (in: enterobacteria). Lineage (GTDB taxonomy): Bacteria > Pseudomonadota > Gammaproteobacteria > Enterobacterales > Enterobacteriaceae > Chania. The sequence continues at coordinate 2,107 of NZ_JBKJYW010000056.1, read as the reverse complement.
CGGACTTGAGAGTATCCATGATTAAATCGCCTCGCAGAGGTCGTCGCGCTTCTCTGGCAGCAAAAAAGGTTCCGTCGAGTTAAGAGTGCAACTCTTAAAACAACGGAACCTGTTAACGTCAGACCTTAGTTCAACGCCTTGACCAGATCCTTACGCTGGGTTTCCAGCACCGTGACGCGGTTACACACGTCGCGACCAAAGTTCTGGAAGTCCTGCTCCTGATTGTTCCATTCGTTCTTGATGGCCTGCTGTAGCCCCCCCAGATTGCCCATAATCGCCTGCAACGGGTTGCCATTACTGTTGGACACCTGCTTGACGCCCATTTCGTTCAGGCTGTCCTGCAATACGCCGCCCATGCTCTGCTGCACGATATTGCGGCCATCCTGCTCCACCTGAGCGATCGCCTTGTGGTGGAACGCCAGACCGTCACTGCGGTGTTCAATGATACGGTTCATCTGTTGCTTCAACTGATCGTTGAGCGTGGTCAGACGGTTGCGTACATTGCTGTCAGTCCCCAATTGCTGAACAATGACTTTATCCAGCGCTACCCGCGCCTTTTCCAGATGCTGCTGCGCACCCTGATCGATCCAGGGTAAATCTTTACGCAACGCGTTCTGGTAGCTGAACGCCTTCTGGCGCTGGCTATCATTCAAGCTCAGCGCTTTGCCATCACGAGTGACATCGCCGTCGGCGGTGATTTGCAGGTTACCGCTGGCACCTACCACCTGCACGGTCTGTGGGCTGATAATCACGTCGTCCTGTGGTCTGACGCTGCACTGATACTCGGCATGCGCCTGTGAAGCCGTTAACAACAGCAAGGCCAATCCGGTTCTCTTTAACATAGTTTCTCCTGACTCCCTTCCAACCGCATGTGCGATGGAGTTAAAAAATCGAACGGCTAATGCGTTGAGACAACAGTTCTAGTGCCGCAGTTCCCGCCAATGAGTTACCGGATGCATCCAGCTCCGGCGACCAGACGACAATCGACAGTTCATCAGGGACGATGGCGATAATACCGCCCCCCACTCCAGACTTGCCCGGCATGCCAACCCGGTAAGCAAATTCGCCTGCGCCATCATACATACCGCTGGTCATCATCAAGGCGTTAATCTGCCGGGCCTGCAACGGGCTGATCACCTCTTCGCCATCCAGCGTCCGGCCCTGGTTAGCCAGGTAGACAAAGCTGCGTGCCAGCTCAACGCAGCTCATACGTAACGCGCAGTAGTGGAAATAGGTTTGCAGCACGGTCAGCACGTCATTGTCGAAGTTACCGAACGACTTCATCAGATAGGCAATGGCGGCATTGCGGTCGGAATGCTCAAATTCGGAGCGCGCCACGCGGATGTCATAGGATAGGTCATCAACGCCTGCCAGCTGGCGCACCACTTCCAGCATCCGCTGCTTGGGTGCACTAAGCCGGGTTTGCAACATATCGCATACCACCAGCGCCCCGGGGTTGATAAACGGGTTGCGCGGTTTGCCCTGTTCCATCTCCAACTGCAGCAGCGAATTAAACGGCAAGCCAGAGGGTTCTTTCCCCACCCGCTGCCAGATTTCACCTTCCTGATAACGCGTTAGCGCCAGCGTCAGGCTCAATACCTTGGAGATCGACTGGATTGAAAAGCGCTCCGTTGCGTCCCCGGCCTGAAACAGCTCGCCGTTAACGGTACAGACGGCGATCGCCAGCCGATCGGCGGCGACTTCTGCCAAAGCGGGAATATAGTCTGCAACCTTACCTTGCCCAATCAACGGGCGTACCTGTTGCAGGATCTCTTCCAACAACGCGTTATCTAATGTTGTTACCACCGCGCTCACGACTCCAGAAAGGACACCAGATAAAACAAAGGTGCCATTAAGGCACCTTCGGCAATGCTAATCGGACGGGATCAATCCCACCAGATGTCGAACAGATCGCTGGTTTTCACATCGTTCAGCTTGCGTGCTTCCAGCCAGTTTTTGATCAGCTCACGGTGTTCTTCAGTGCAATGACCAATCGTCTGCAGGCAGATCAAACCTTCCCACTGCAGATAGCCACTGCCGTCAAACGCCAGGCCGTTCGGCTCGATCACTTCCTCGATAAACGCGTCCAGGGTGCTGTCGATATCTT
>NZ_JBKJYW010000055.1:0-10540 GCF_046715635.1 Serratia sp. (in: enterobacteria) | reverse complement strand
AGAAAGCTGCTAACCATCCTGAATGCGATGCTACGGGATAATAAAAAATGGGTGACAAATTAATCATCACCCGTTGACTTTAAACACAGCTGCTCTCCCTGTGGGAGAGGGTTAGGGTGAGGGGTATTACAGCATAACTAACCTATTGATATTATGTAAAACTAGCGGCTGGCACGGGGCTATAAAACAGAGTAGCATGTGGATCCACCGACCTATCGTCCATTTCCGGAGTTTGCCATGCCGACCCGTCGCTACAGTGCCGACAGCCGCCGTACCGCGCTTCTCGAACGTATTGCCAATGATATCCCTACCACCGTCGCCCAGGCCCTGAGCGAAGATCTGGGGGGGACCGTGGATGCCGAGCGCGATATCACTGCGCAGCTGTTACCCGTAGATAAGCAGGCCAAAGCCACGGTGATCACCCGTGAACCCGGCGTCTTCTGTGGCCGCCGCTGGCTGGAAGAGGTGTTTATCCAACTGGGTGGACAGGTGAGGATCGAGTGGTTGGTGGAGGATGGCGATAAACTGGTGCCTAACCAGCCGCTATGCCACCTGAGTGGCTCGGCGCGCATCCTGCTGACGGGTGAACGTACCGCGCTAAACTTTGTGCAGACGCTGTCTGGTGTGGCCTCGGCGGTAAACCGCTATGTCGAACTGCTGCAAGGCACGCAAACCCGGCTGCTGGATACCCGTAAGACACTGCCCGGCCTGCGCACCGCGCTAAAATATGCCGTGCTGTGCGGTGGTGGCAGCAATCACCGTCTCGGTCTCTCGGATGCTTTCCTGATCAAGGAAAACCACATCATTGCTTCTGGCTCGATCAAAAACGCGGTAGAGAAAGCCTTCTGGCTGCACGCCGACGTGCCGGTAGAAGTGGAGGTCGAATCGTTGGATGAACTGCAACAGGCGCTGGATGCCGGTGCCGATATTGTGATGCTGGATAATTTCAGCGTCGAGATGATGCGTGATGCCGTTGCCCTGGCCCAGGGACGCACCCAGTTGGAAGTCTCCGGTAACGTCACCGATCAGACCCTACGCGAGTTTGCCGAAACCGGGGTGGATTATATCTCTGTCGGGGCGCTGACCAAGCACGTTACCGCACTCGATCTGTCGATGCGTTTTAACTGAATTCTGTTATTGGCAGCGCCTCTTCCTGGGGCGTTGTTGAACCAGGAAAATCATCGGCAAAACGGCGGACTCACTACGTAGGGATGCCGCATGGCATGCTTCGCCCAAATACCAATATATGGCCCACTGAGCCTATCACCTGCTGTCGTAACCTACCGAACTGTTCGAGACAAAAACGGAAGTATAACTAATCCGCATCGCCTATAAATAAATATTATCTTCCCCAAATGACAGAATGATCCTATAGTGCCGACCATTGATAAAGAAGATATATCTTAGTCATCAATCTAATCTTTATCTTATCTCTTTTTGATGTTTACTGAATATTTTGATCATGGATTGAACTCATTCCAAATAACCTTTTTCAAGGGTTATTTGTATAAAGCTCAGTAATAAACGCAGGAGACGTTTCTTAACGATAAGGACGTCAAATCATTTAATAAGGGAAAAACATGAAAAAGATCCTTCTGTCTGTAGTCGCTGCTGCCATTCTGTCATCCACCCTGGCTCACGCTGCTCCTGGCATCGACAAAAAAATCTCTATCGTTGCCACCATTAACGATGCGATTTTCGTTTCCAAGCCAGATGGCAGCACCTGGTACGACACAGAAGAACTGTTCGCCAGCGATCGCTACCAGACTACCTTTGCTTCTAACGATCTGCCAGTTCGTATTTACAGCACCACTGACAAAGTTGATGTGACCATGAAGCAACCTTTGACCGTGGTCCGTGGAGATAGCACTCAGTTATCCGGCGTAAAAGTGACTCTGGGCGGCCTGGAATTGAGCACTGCAACTGCTACAGAACTCACTCAGTCCACGCCAGCAACAGGTGGTGGTTTTGATAATACCTACACCCTGAAGATCACTGCTAATGCACCAACTACCCCTGTTACTGGTACCAGCACCAACGGTGACTACCAGGGCGATCTGGTGATGCTGTTCGAACCAATGCCATAAGATCCAATCTTTGGAAAGCTGACTCTATTTGGCCTGATAGTTGTCCATTAATGGGATGAGACTCAAGCCAATAATATAGAAGTTAAAATAGGGTTAAATCTTTAACCCTATTATTCAATCGTTATCACTCTTATTGTTTCACCATGGTGATTACGGCTTGGCATCCGTTACCTTGTTATAAAAGCATAAAAATCCACTCAATAACGGATTGCTTAATTTAACCGGGCATTTTGGTTAAGCAATTATTCGTGGCACTCTTTAATCTACTTATGGAACGGACTCTCCATGGCCAAAGCTATCCCAGGATGGGCAACCGGATTATTGCTGTTGGCACCATCGGCAGCAACCTATGCAGATAATGCCCAAATTGAATACCAGGTTCCCGCGGGTTTTTCCGAGGCCGAACAGGACAAATCCATGCAGTTTCTCGCCACGCTGGATGGCAAGCCCTTACCAGGTGCGATCAGTTGGTCCGCGCAGAAGAACCGCCTGACTTTTGATGAAACACTGTTCCGCCACAACGGTATCCCAACCGAGCAGATAGATCTGCTGAACAAAGTGTTGACGCAAATCCCCTACGCCGTCTGCCCCAATGGATGCGACTATACCATCAGTGGTCAGACCGTTTCGCTGGACAAGGTCAAGCAGTCGCTCGCCATCACCGATGGCAAGCAGCGTTACGTGCAACCACAGACCATGATGGGATTTATCCATAACCAATCGCTGGATGTGCGCACCGCGTCCAACAACTACCACTCGGTTGCGGCGGCTGGTCAAGCCTATCTTGGCATGCCATTCCAGAGCTATGGCTACCTGAATTGGTATTATAACGAGAGCAAAAGCTACGATACCCAGACTAACGATCAGGGTGTCAGTACCTGGTATCTGCAGAAAAACTTCTCCAGCACTTACCTGCGCAGTGGCCGCCAGGACAGCCGGGATTTTGCGGCCGGCAGCGTCAGCACCACGATCAGCCCGAGCTTTGACCAGTTTGTCACCCTCGGCAGCCAGGATAACCTCAAACGTGATAACCAGTCGGCTGGCAAGATGGTGTTGTTCGCCACCAGCGATGGTGACTACGAGTTCTACCGCGACGGGCGCCTGATCCGCCGCCTCCCTGCCACGATTGGCCGCAACGAGATTGACTACAACCAGTTGCCGGGCGGCTTCTACAACCTGGAAATCCGTCTGGTCAACCGTAGTGGTCAAGTGGTTAGCCGCGAAAATCAACAGATTGCCAACCTCAACTATGGAGTGGGTACTGGCTGGTTCGTGACCTTGGGTAAGGAACTGGATACCCAGGAAAACCTGGCGAGCGCCGGGGCCAACTTCAGCAACAACTGGTTTGCCATGAGTAGTGCGCTGCTCAAAGGGACGGGTAAAAAATGGGCGATGGAACACAATATCACCCGCCCCATGCAGGTTGGCGATGTGGATATCACCCCTACCGCAGGCGTCATGGCGGGCGAGAAGAGCGTCGGTGGTTATGCCAGCCTAAGCGTTGGCAACCCACTATTAGGCTCTCTGAGTGCCTCGCAGTACCAGAACACCACGGTATCCGATTTCTATCGGGGCAATGACAGCACCACGCTGTCATACAGCCGGCAGTTCGGGGCAACGCGTATGGCCTATAACTACAGCCGTTTCGCGCGCAGCGAACGCCACCAGTTACAAAGTACCTGGAACGTGCGCGGTAATGGAGTCTGGGCGGTGATTTCTGCTGGTTTACAGAAGGGCGGGTTTGACAGCAGCAACAACTACGGGCTGTTTCTGAATACCACCATCATGTTGGACCGTAACACCGGTACGTTTAATGCCGCTTATAACGGCGGTAAATTGCACACTGGCGGCAGCTATAGCCGTGAGTTTGAAGACGCCAACGGCACAACCTACGCCGGATTGGACTTCAGTGAAATCGGCCGTACCAACGCCATTGGCGTCAACGCCCGCCGCAGCGGCTCTCGTGGTGACGTATCCGGCCGCATCGGTGTAGACGATCGCATCACCAACACCAGCTTTAACTACAACGGCATGCTGGCGGCAAGCCGCGACGGTATTGCCTTGGGGCGTACCAGCCCGAGCGGTGCCGCAATGCTGGTGACTACGCCTGCGTTAGGCGATGTGAAGTACGGTTTCAAGGTCGAAGGTTCTCCGGTTGCCGGTGGCAGCACTTATGCGGTGCCACTGGCCAGTTATCAGGACGTGTCCTTCGCCCGCGCGCAGTCGGTGGATGCCAATTCGGATATGAACATTCGCCTGCCAGCCAACGTCCTTCGCGCCCATCCAGGGCAAGTGTACCCGGTGATGGCGGAGGTCGAAATGAGCCTGCTGTATAACGGTTTCATGATGGACAGCCACGGGTTACCGGTAAGCGGCACGCTGCAAGAAACCGGCGATACCGTCTACCCGAACGGTCTGTTCTCTGTAGCGACGTCGATGATGCTACAGGTGGTCACCGTCAATGGCAAACAGGGGCGTTATCAATGCGATCTGAGTCAACGCCAGAAAAACAACCGTTACCTCTGCCAGCACCTGTAAAGGCTGGCGGTTAACGCATGGAATAGAGTGGAAAAATGAAATCGATAATCAGCCCTTTGCGCATCACCCTGGCAAGTGCCCTGCTGGCTATGAGTGGGTTAACGCTGGCCGATGGCCAACTTATGGTGATGCCAGCACGCAGCACCGTTGAAGGCACTCAAAATCGTATCGTACAGGTCAGCAACCTTGGGGATAAACCCCTTTATCTGAAAATCGATATGGTGCGTATTGAAAACCCCGGTGAAAAACCAGAGCGTAAAACGCCGATTGGCGATCTCACCGTGCCGGAAATGATGGCTAACCCGGCCAAGTTGACCTTAGGCCCGGGCCAAAAGCGCGACATCAAGCTGGTGGTGCTGAAGACACCAGCGAAAGAGACCGTCTATCGCTTATACATTGTGCCAATCAACAGCATCAAGGTGGTGGGTGAGAATAGCCAAGAGAAAATCAAGGCGCCGATCACCTTTGGCATAGCCTATGGGGTGCTGGTGAGCCACTTACCCTCCTCCGGCTCGCAAACCCACGGCTGGGCTCACCAATGCCAGGCCAACGGGCTACAACTGACCTCCACTGGCAACATGCATACGCTGTTTAGCGGTTTGCAGGCGGTTCCGGCGGGCAGCATGCCTGGTGAACAAAAAATCTTCCCGGGGTTACCGCGCGTATTCCCAGTGAAAGCCCTGAAAGGCCAAGCCGATGGCAAACCCTTTGATCTGCGCTGCCCGTAAGGCCGCTGCGGCGATGGTGCTCTGTGCGCTCCCCTGGGGAATGGCACAGGCGCTGATTGATATCAGACCGAAAATCGTCGAAATGAAAGGCGAAGAGGCTGTAGTGAACGTGATCAATACCGGCGATAAATCCGAGTTTGTCGAAATTGGCCTGTTCGAACTGGTTAACCCCGGCGTACCGCCAGAACAGGAACAGCGAATACCCTTGGGTATCATCAAAACGCCTTACCTGTATGCCGCGCCGTTCAAGCTGTCGCTGGGCCCACGTCAGGAAAAGCAGGTGCATCTGAAGGCGTTGAAACAGCCTGAGCAAGAAAAGGTGTATCGGCTCTCGGTTATTCCGCAGCAGAAGTTCAGCATCAGCGGCACCCGTGGAAATGTGATGGTGGTCAATCTGGGGTATATGGGCCTGGTGCGCCAATTGCCCGCCAACCCTACCGCCGCCTGGCAGCACCGCTGCGGATCGGAAGGAATAGAGTTGGCAGCGACCGGCAACGTGCGGATTGAATTCAGTGAACTGACGCAGGATGGCAAGGCCGTGGACAGCTTTAACGTCTACCCTGGCACGCCGCGTCATATGGCTGGCAAAACATTACGCGGCAAGGCGCAGGACAAAACCTTTACCCTGCAGTGTGGCGCATAAAAAGGAATGAGCACCATGAAGCTATGGCAACAGATGATAGCGGCGGCGTTGTTGCTGCCAGGGATTGCGGCAAATGCAGCTGGCATACCATTGGGTGGGGTGCCGATCACCATCAACCTGACCAACCTGCCACAAATTACGGTAGAAAAACCGGAGGGTGGCTGGTATGACACACTGGCGCTGGACAACAGCAGCGGTAGAGATGTCACCCTTTATCAAGCTCAAGTGCCGGTGAAGGTCAGCATCCGTAATGAGCGCAATTTCAGCGTCACGCTGGTTAACCCGCTGATCCTGACCCACAGCACCAACCCCTCGCTGACGTTCAGCACCGCGCTGGTTGAGTTTGGCAGTAGTACCACTACGCTGCAGACATTAAGTGCTACGCCGATAGATTTCAGCAACCCGATCCCCCTGGGAGATACCTCGGTAGGGAATTATCTACTGTCGGTATCAGCCCATCAGCCTGCAGGAGCTCGGGGTGATATCACTGGCGACTATGTGGGTGAACTGATGTTGCTGTTTGAAGTCAATATATAACGTTTATCCCCAGTGATGACGGTATTTTGAATCAGATTTATTTTATCAAGGAATTATGATGAACAGACGTTTTCCATGGTTCGTTTTTTCAGGGGTGCTCCTGCTGTGTTGCAGTACTCAACCCACAATTGCTGGTACTTTTTACCGGCTGACCCCAACCAATTGCTCTATTAACAAAACGGGGAATAACAATGAATGGAAAGTCAGCTTTACTATTCAGCCTACTGCACGCACAAGTGGCGAAAGCGTCGCTGAGAACACTAAAAATAATTTTGCTATTTATGTGCCAACGGCAACAAACGGTGAAATAAGCCGTAGCGGTAACCGATTTGTAGTACCGCCGCCAGTATCAAGTTTGAATCTTGCTGCCGGGCTGGCAATAACCAGCAATAGCCCGAGCCTTAATTCTATTACTGTCGGTTCAAGCAATGCTTCTAAACCTGCGGTCATTACGTCTGGTGGTGCCGTGAGCTTTATCGTCTCACTAACAGCGGCGAATAATGCCTTCCCAGCAGTCTTAATCTCGACAACTGCCGAGGGTGGTGGTAATGCATCGGCAAGTCATTACTGGTTTATCCCTACTATCACAACCAGTACCTGTGTAGAGAGTGGCAGTAGTATGCCGCCCGCTGTCGTTCCCCCGATATCGGAGATAAATCCTGTCGACCCCGAATTTACCATGAATTCGGCAGAGTGGATGCTGCAAACCACCGACCTGGCTGACATACCAGATGTCACCTCTGCAGGCACTGGCTACCCAGCAACGATTAACGATATTAACAACAACAATCTGTGCGTGCGATACGTCACGGCGGGAGTCACCAACAAGCAATATGCGTTGGCCGTCGCCAATAGCGCCAGTTCACAAGGGGGGCGTAACCTGTTTACTCTACTGGGACCAGATAGCAGCCAATTACTTTATAATTTGCAGTTATCGAGTAATGACGGTAATACCGCCAACAACTTTAATTTCCCGGCAACAGGCACCACAAGTTATATCACTTTAGGACAGACGAACAATTACTCGGCTGACCGCAGTGAGATGTGTTGGACGCCAAAAATAAACCTATTCAAAAATGCGTCGACCAAGGAAGGCCTTCACTCTGACACGTTAGACTTTATTATTACCCCAAAGGCATAACTGATGTAAGTCACACGGATAGATGCTTAAATCTCCAGGAGGTACTATGCTTAATAAAAAAATAATCATTCAATGTCCATGCCATTTTACCCGCAGGGGAATTGAGGCAGTTTTGCAAAACATGCATTGTTTGGTTGAACACGAAGTCATTGCCAGTTTGGACAGGCTTAGCCAGTGTATAAAGCTGTTAAATACGGGGCCTGCGCCAGACATCTTAATAATGACTCTGAGTAGCATGGTGAACAACCCGTCAACCACCCTGCACCTGCTCGGTGATTATTATCTGGCAAACCCAAGGGTAAAGACCATACTCATTAATGACATGGCGTCTTTAGGCGTTATGGGACGCTATATTTGCGAATTCAAGAATGTTTGGGCCATATTGGATATCTCAAGTTCGGTGGAGGCACTGGAATTTCAACTACTCAATATTTTCCAGCCTTTCACATGCCGTTCCCCGCTGCGACATTCCACAATACCTTCTCTCTCACCACGTGAAATGACGGTATTGCAGAGGTTGCTGAATGAGCAAAAAACGACCGATATCGCCTACGACATGCGTATCAGCCCTAAGACCGTAAGCAGTCATAAACGGTCAGCAATGTTTAAGTTAGGTATCAGCTCATTACAACCGTTGATGATAAAAGACTACAATAGAAAAGCTACAATCAACGTATTCTTGTCAAATATCATAGAAAAATAAATTTAAAACCATGACGCAAACTTACACTTTAAAATAAACATCACAATGCAATCATTAGCAGTGAAACCATAATGTCAGCGATAAACTTCTGGAATATTAAACATAATTAAGTGAGGATATTCCTATTTACACATCCTCCTGAAGCATGGTATTTACATAAATTTTTTTACTTTCGTTTAAATAAAAATTGCGACATATAAAAAGAGGTAATATGAGATACCTACCTAAGCTACAACAACTCCAAACGTTTCAAGCCGTTCTTACGCATGGCAGTATTCGCACTGCAGCCAAGGCACTCGGCCAGTCACAGCCAGGAGTGACACGCAGCCTGCAGGAGTTGGAGCAAACATTAGGTATTTCCCTGATGACAAGAGGAAACGCCGGCGTTGTCCTTACCGATGTGGGGCGGTTATTTAATTCTCGCATTGAGTTGATATTAAATGAATTAGACCGTGCTTTGGATGAAATTCAACATTATAATCTTTCTACATCAGGCCCAGTGACCATTGGACTATCATTATTACCTATTTTGACCATTTTCCCTGGTGCAATAAAGCGGTTCAAATCAAAAAATAAAAAATCATGCGTGACAAGTTTTGAGGGACAAGTAGCCGAATTAGTGCCCAGAGTGCGGAGCGGCAAGTTGGACTTTATCATATGTGCTAATGCTCCTTTAGATTATTTAAGCGGATTAACCCAAGAGCTTTTAATTAATACTCACTACTTTATCTATGCTCGTAAAGGACATCCATTGGCTAATTGTACTTCATTGGTCGAGTTACAAGAGGCTGACTGGTTTTTACCCATCACAAAATTGGGATGCCACGATCAGTTAGAGCAGCTATTGTTTAAATACAGTTACCAGAAAAACAGACCCATCATGCGCGGCACGGGTGTTGCTGCGATGCAAATGATGATCAATGCCGATTATTTAACCATTGCAACCGGTGATATGGTTCACAATAACCCCTTAATGCATGACTTTTGTATTATCCCGGTAAAAGAAACACTGCCCGAGGCTAACTTTAGCTTAATCTACTCATCCGAGCGCCCTTTAACCCTGGCCGCTAAAAATTTGATGAATGAATTCCGTTTGGAAAGTCAGTATTATGATTGGAGTGAGCCTATAACTCCCTAACGGTTCCCTAGCTTTATTACGCAAAATCCTTGCTTACGTCGGAGACACTACCGTAACTATCAAACACCCTCCTTCTCTTTACCATTGGTACTTCATGAGGATCGTCTACTGTGATAATAGGGTCTAAACCGGTCATCCCCCTTTCGGGTTGATAAATTCAGCAATAGTACCATAGGCTTGGAGTCAGTTCCCCGACCATCTGTACTCCGTCATGGGGCAGCCAACTGTCGATAAAGACGCTTTGTACCGCGATCAGTTGGGCATAATGACGCATCCCCAACTTGTGCATTGCAGTGCCCTTGTGTGTGGAGATTGTTTTGATGCTACGCATCGTCAGCGCGGCGATTTCGGTAAGGGTCATTCCCTGCATCAGGTACTCGACCACCTGCCGCTCTGCCATAGATAACGTTTCCTCATCGCACCCCGGCAAAGCGCAGCCCACCCGGCTATCCTCCCCCAACAGGATTTGACTCAACTGCGCATGCCATGAGACCAAAGGTTGCCCCAGATCCAGGATATGTCTCACCCCCAGACGGCGCAATCGAGTCACCAGATACGGAATAGGAACATCCAGAATAACCATCAGCGTGACGCCGGGGAAAGAGATACGCACCTGCTGAATAAAGCGCAAGGCTAACAATAAGTCCGCCTGCTGCCCGATGTGCAAGGAGATAACCAGCATATCCACCGGCTGGGCTTCCAGATACCATTGTGCCTCCGCGACTTTCTGGCACTGCCAGACCCGCGATAGCAAGTGGGTGGTGAGCAGCGCCCAGATCCCAGCCTGAAAGAAACGGCACGGTGATACTATCGCCACGCTGTACCGTTTCAGGCTCATCATGTCGTGACATACCAGGGAAGATTCGTCGTGCTGTAGGGCGTGTCTGTGACCTGACTGCGTAAATGCTGGAACAGTTCAGAATCATTGCGAACCCCCAACTTGCGCATGCTATTGCACTTATGTGCGCTGATGGTTTTGACACTTCGATGCAGTAAATCAGCCACGTCAGAAACGCTCATTCCTT
>NZ_JBKJYW010000054.1:0-10433 GCF_046715635.1 Serratia sp. (in: enterobacteria) | reverse complement strand
ATGAGTCCGACCACGAAAACCCGACCCGTCTGGTTATCGTGCCGCGCTCAAACCGCATCGATCTGGAACAGGTGATGAACCACCTGTTTGCCACCACCGATCTGGAACGCAGCTACCGCATCAACATGAACATGATCGGCCTGGATAACCGCCCGCAGGTCAAAGGGCTGGTGGAGATCCTTACCGAATGGCTGGCTTTCCGCCGCGATACGGTGCGTCGCCGCCTGAATTACCGCCTGGAGAAAGTGCTCAAGCGGTTGCATATTCTGGAAGGTTTGCTGGTCGCGTTCCTCAATATTGACGAAGTGATCCACATCATCCGCAGCGAAGATGAGCCAAAGCCGGTGTTGATGCAGCGGTTTGGCATCTCTGATACTCAGGCCGAAGCGATCCTTGAGTTGAAGCTGCGTCATTTGGCCAAGCTGGAAGAAGTGAAGATCCGTGGCGAGCAGGATGAGCTGGCAAAAGAGCGCGATCATCTGCAGGCGTTGCTGGCTTCCGAGCGCAAGCTGAACAACCTGATCAAGAAAGAGATCCAGGCCGATGCGCAGGCTTATGGCGACGATCGTCGTTCACCGTTGACCGAACGTGAAGAAGCCAAGGCCATGAGCGAGCACGATTTTGTGCCTTCAGAGCCGGTGACGATTGTGCTGTCGCAAATGGGCTGGGTGCGTAGCGCCAAGGGCCACGATATCGATCCGAGCGGCCTGAGCTACAAGGCCGGGGATAGCTTCCTTGCCGCCGCGCGCGGCAAGACTAACCAGCCGGTGGTGTTCATCGACTCGACTGGCCGCAGCTATGCGCTCGATCCGCTGACGTTGCCTTCGGCACGTGGCCAGGGTGAACCGCTAACCGGTAAGCTGACGCCACCGCCAGGTGCCACCATCGAGCAGGTGCTGATGGCTGCGGACGATCAGAAACTGCTGATGGCTTCCGATGCTGGCTACGGCTTCGTGTGTACCTTCAACGATCTGGTCGCACGCAACCGCGCCGGTAAGGTGATGATCACCCTGCCGGACAATGCCAAGGCGCTGCCGCCGATGGAAATCCACGGCAGCGACGATATGCTGCTGTCTATCAGCACCGCGGGTCGTATGCTGATGTTCCCGGTCGCCGATCTGCCGCAGCTGTCGAAGGGCAAGGGCAACAAGATTATCTCGATACCGTCGGCGCAGGCTGCCAGTGGGGAAGATAAACTGGCCTGGCTGTTCGTCCTGCCGCCGCAGACTTCGATCACCCTGCACGTGGGCAAACGCAAGCTGAAACTGCGTCCGGAAGATCTGCAGAAATTCCGCGCCGAGCGTGGCCGTAAAGGCACGCTGTTGCCACGTGGCCTGCAGCGTATCGATCGGGTTGAGGTGGATATGCCGGAGCGCGAATCGTTGGGTGACAGCGAAGAGTAAACCCTGCATGGGCGCAATAAACTGCGCCCATGCGATCGCAGGTATTCCTACGTAGGGGCGCTGCATGCTGCGCCCGCTTGTATGCTGTACCCGTTCAGGGCTTTTTTATCTGATGTATTTTTTAAGTTAGTTAATTTTTCCGGCTATAAATTTATTGTGCCGATCGCTGGCTGGCAGGAAAATAGAGAACTTAGAAGCGCCGCGCGTTCTTCCGCCTGCGCTCCTCATACAAAAAGAAATCTTCCCGGCTGCTCAGCGGCTGGGTTGGCAGTGTGCTAATGAGGTTGTTATGTTATTGATATTACGTGCGTTCATCGTCACGGTCTATTGTCTGTTGGTGAGTTTTTTCGGTTCGCTTTACTGCTTGTTCAGCCCGCGTAACCCCCGCCATGTAGCGACCTTTGGCCATTTGTTTGGCCGCCTGTCGACAGCGCTCGGCATCAAGGTTGAACTCCGTAAGCCTGCTAGCGCGGACAATAACGGCAAATGTATTTACATTGCCAACCATCAGAACAACTACGACATGGTGACGGTCTCTAATGCGGTACAGCCGCGCACCGTGACCGTAGGCAAAAAAAGCCTGGTGTGGATCCCGTTTTTCGGCCCGCTTTACTGGTTGACCGGTAACCTGCTGATCGACCGGGATAACCGCGCCAAAGCCCATGGCACCATTGCTCAGGTGGTGGAGGCCTTCAAGAAACAGGACATCTCGATCTGGATGTTCCCGGAAGGAACCCGCAGCCGTGGCCGTGGATTACTGCCGTTTAAAACCGGTGCATTCCACGCGGCGATCGCGGCCGGTGTGCCGATTGTGCCGATCTGTGTTTCCTCTACCGACAAGGTCAAGCTGAACCATTGGAATAACGGCCACGTGATCATGGAGATGCTGGAACCGGTCGATACCAGTCATTACAGTAAAGAACAGGTGCGTGAGCTGGCGGCCCATTGCCGCGAACTGATGAAGGCGAAGATTGACCAGTTGGATGCGGAAGTCGCCCAATTGAACACCGCCAAAAAATAATAGAACGCAGTAAGCTATTTTCATACGGCCTCATGCCGTTTATGCCCTGTTTTAGCGGGGCTTTGCACAAGGTTCAGCTTTGTTTTCATGGAGAAGATATGTCACTCAGTCGACGTCAGTTTATTCAAGCATCGGGCTTGGCGCTATGCGCGGGAACGGTGCCGCTGAGGGCTGAAGCGAGCGGGATGCCAACTCCGTTACCGATCCCGCCACTGCTGGAATCCCGCCGTGGCCAGCCGTTGTTTTTAACCCTGCAACGTGCCCATTGGGCCTTTATGGACAACCGCAAAGCGTCCGTCTGGGGCGTTAACGGCATGTATCTGGGGCCGACGGTGCGGGTCTACAACGGTGACGACGTCAAACTGATCTACAGCAACCGCCTGCCCGAGCCGGTATCGATGACCATCAGCGGGTTACAGGTACCAGGTACCCTGATGGGCGGTGCGCCGCGCATGATATCGCCTAACGTAGACTGGTCGCCGGTTATCCCTATTCGTCAGGCTGCGGCCACCTGCTGGTATCACGCCAACACGCCGAACCGTATGGCTCCGCACGTCTACAACGGCCTGGCCGGCCTATGGCTGGTTGAGGATGAAATCAGTAAAAACCTGCCGCTGCCGAACCATTACGGCGTCGATGATTTTCCGCTGATCATTCAGGACAAGCGCCTGGATAACTTCGGTACGCCGGAATACGATCCTCCGGCACAGGGGGGCTTTATTGGCGATACGCTGTTGGTCAACGGCGTGCAGAACCCGTTTATCGAAGTCTCACGTGGCTGGGTTCGCCTGCGCCTGCTGAACGCCTCAAACTCACGGCGCTATTCATTGCAGTTGAGTGATGGGCGGCCGATTAACGTGATCGCCAGCGATCAAGGGTTCCTGCCTGCACCGGTCGCGGTACAGCAACTTTCTCTGGCTCCAGGTGAGCGCCGCGAAGTGCTGATCGACATGTCGCAGGGGGCTGAAGTGACCCTCACCGCCGGTGAAGCGGCAGGGATCATGGATCGTCTGCGCGGCCTGTTTGAACCTTCTAGTATCCTGGTTTCTACCCAGGTACTGACGTTGAAACCGACGGGCCTGTTGCCGCTGGTCACCGACAATCTGCCGATGCGCCTGCTGGCGGATCAACTGCTGGATGGTAACGTCAGCCGCTCGCGTGAATTCCGTCTGGGGGACAAGATGGCCGGTATCAACGGAGCCATCTGGGACATGAACCGCATCGACGTACAAACGATGCAGGGCACCTGGGAGCGTTGGACCCTTCATGCCGATACGCCGCAGGCGTTCCACATCCAAGGCGTGCAGTTCCTGATTAAGCGCGTTAATGGCGCGCAGCCGATGGCGGAAGATCGCGGCTGGAAGGATACCGTCTGGGTTGATGGTGACGTGGAGCTGCTGGTGTACTTCAATCAGGTTTCTTCGGAGCACTTCCCATTCCTGTTCTACAGCCAGACGTTGGAAATGGCCGATCGCGGTTCGACCGGCCAGTTTGTGGTCCAGGCTTCCGCTTAAACAGCCCCGGGCGTCCGCAGCATTTTCAGGAACGCCTTCACCACCGGTGTGGCACTTTCGGCGTGGTAGATCGCATACAGATCCGCCGAAGGGGCCGCCTGCAACGGGCAGAACCGCACGCCGGGCCACGGTATGCGCCCGTAGCTGTCCGGCAGTAACGTGATGCCAAAGCCCTCCGCCACCAGCGCCATCAAGGTTTGCGGTTCATTGACCTGGTGGACGATGTCCGGCGCAAAGCCATGTTGCAGACACAGATTGTGCAGATACAGCCCCAGGCTGGCCTCGTTGGGCGGTAGCACGATAAATTTGTCATGCTCCAGGGCGGGGAGTTGGATTTCTTCCCCCGTTGCCAGTGGATGCTCCATCGGCAGCACCACTGAGATCTTCTCCCGCGCCAATAATTGACAGGCTAGCCCTGGCAGCGCCTGTTGTTTTGCCTCACGCCAGACTCCGATATCGATATGCCGCTTCTGCAATGAAATAATCTGCTGGCTGGGCGTTTGTTCATTCAGCGTCCAGGTGACCTTCTCTTCCTGCCCGGTAAAGCGTTTCAGTGCCGGGATCAAACCGCCCCAGACCGAGGTGCCTACCATGCCAATCACCATATGGCCAGCCTCGCCACGGCCCAGTTGCTGCACCTGATTGAGCGCATTGCCCGCCTGATCGAGCAACGTTTCGACGTTATGGAACAGCGTGCGGCCAGCCTGCGTCAGCGCCATCGAGCGGGTAGTGCGTTTGAACAGCTCGACCCCCAACTGGCTTTCCAGCTCTTTGATATGTTTGCTGAGCGGCGGTTGGGACATGTTCAGCCGCTGTGCGGCCTGGGTAAAGTTCATCTCCTCTGCCACCACGCGGAAATAGTGCAGCAGACGAAAGTTGATCCGGCTAGGGTCGGGTAGTGGCTTTTTCATGGTTTTTTTCGGGCCTCCCGATGCAGGGTATTTATAGGTAAACAGAATAAATCAGCGGGCAACAATGTATTGGTCGCCACCCGCTGTCGCTCTCTACTATGGGAATGAAATTATCCCCCTACAGAAGAGAATACTATGTTTAATCAAGACGATGCTTTTTCTTGTGCCGACGTGCTGCGGACCAGACTACCCGGCTTTCAACCTCGCGCTGCATTGATTTTGGGATCGGGGCTGGGGGCGCTGGCAGACGTAATGACCGACGCCGTGACCATCGACTATACCGAACTTCCGGGTTTCCCGGTGAGCGGCGTAGTGGGCCATGCAGGGCAACTGGTGGCGGGTTGGTTAGAGGGTGTACCAGTGCTGTGCATGAAAGGGCGTGGGCATTTCTACGAAGGCCGTGGCATGCAGGTGATGACCACCGCCGTGCGCACCTTCAAACTACTGGGCTGTGAGTTCCTGCTGGCGACCAATGCCGCTGGCTCACTGCGTAAATCGGTAGCTCCGGGTAGCCTGGTGGCGCTGACCGACCACATCAACTTTATGCCGGAATCCCCGCTGGTGGGGGCTAACGACGAGCGTTTTGGTCCACGCTTCTTCAGCCTGGCTAACGCCTACGATCGTGACCTGCGTGCGCAACTGGCGGCGGTAGCGGCCAAGGCCGGTATCCCACTGGCAGAAGGAGTGTTTGCCGCCTACACCGGCCCGAACTTTGAAACCCCGGCCGAGATCCGCATGATGCAGACGCTGGGCTGTGACGTGGTGGGGATGTCGATCGTGCCAGAGGTGCTTTCGGCCCGGCACTGCGGCCTGAAAGTGCTGGTGGTCTCGGCGATGACCAACTATGCCGAAGGGTTATCCGATACGCCGCTTTCCCATGAACAAACGCTAAGCTGCGCCGCGCTGGCGGCAGACGACTTTATGCGCCTGATCCGCGAGTTCTTCAAAACGCTGTAATTCTTATTTCCATCCGACTACCCCGCGGCAAGCCCTACCTTGCCGCGTAAATCACAACAATAGGTGATGGTAATGGCAATAAAAACACGATTGAAGGTGATGATCTTTCTCCAGTTCTTTATCTGGGGCGCCTGGTTGGTGACGTTGGGATCCTACATGATCAACACCTTGCACTTCAGCGGGGCACAGGTAGGCATGGTGTACAGTTCGAAGGGGATCGCCGCGCTGATCATGCCAAGCCTGGCAGGGATCATTGCCGATCGCTGGATCAAGGCCAACCGTCTGTATGGCCTGTGTCATCTGCTGGGGGCGGTGGCGTTGTACTACGCCGCACAGGTCGATCAGCCGATGGTGATGTTCTGGGTGATGCTGTTCAACGCGATGGTCTATATGCCCACCATGGCGCTTTCCAACGCCATTTCTTACTTCTGTCTGGAAAAGCACGGTTTTGATACGGTCAAGGATTTCCCGCCGGTGAGGGTTTATGGCACCGTGGGCTTTATTCTGGCGATGTGGTTGATCAGCTTTAGCCGCATTGAATTGAGCAATATGCAGCTGTATCTGGCTTCGGCGGTGTCGCTGCTGCTGGCGGTCTACTCCTTGACGCTGCCAAATTGCCCGACCAACAAGGTGAAACGCTCGCAAAGCTGGGTCAGCATGTTGGGGCTGGATGCGTTTGTGCTGTTCAAGCAAAAGCGCATGGCGGTGTTCTTCCTGTTCGCCATGTTGCTGGGGGCGGCGCTACAAATCACCAATACTTTTGGCAACCCGTTCCTGCACGATTTCTCCCTTAACCCGCTGTATCAGGACAGCCTGAGCGTGCGCTATCCTTCGGTGCTGCTCTCCCTGTCGCAAATCTCTGAGGTGTTTTTCATCCTCACCATCCCGTTCTTCCTGCGCAAATACGGCATCAAGCAGGTGATGCTGATCAGCATGGCGGCCTGGACGCTGCGCTTCCTGTTCCTGGCTTACGGAACGCCTGCCGGGTTCGGCTTCCTGCTGCTTCTGCTTTCAATGATCGTTTACGGCTGCGCGTTTGATTTCTTCAATATTTCCGGCGCCATCTTTGTGGAGAAAGAAACCGACCACCGCATTCGTGCCAGCGCTCAGGGGCTGTTTATGACCATGGTTAACGGTGCAGGGGCTTACGTTGGAGCCATCGCCAGCGGCGAGGTTGTGGACTTCTTCACCCATAACGGGGTGAAAGATTGGCAGAGTATCTGGCTGGTGTTTGCCGCCTATACGCTGGTGCTGGGGGTGATTTTTGCCCTGTCTTTCAACTACCAACATCGGCCGGAAGAGATGAAAGGCGACCTGCAGAAGGCGCATTAAGGTAAAACACAGGGGCTGAGTTCAGCCCCTGTGATATCAGGCAGGAAAACGTTGTTGCAGTTGTTGCCAGTCTGGAGCTCCGGCGGCACCACGGCTGGCCACCACGCAGGCGGCGACGCGGTTGGCAAGATCGACGGCTTGCACCAGTGGCAGACCTGCGGAAAGCCCGGCTAACAAACCCGCGCAGTGGGCATCTCCCGCACCGATAGTATCGACGACGTCAACCGGGTAAACGGGCACATGCTGTGGTTCATTACGGCCATCACAGATCCAGGCTCCGTCACGATCCAACCGGCAGATCAGGGTAATGTTATGCGCTGTGGCATAGCGCTGCGCTGCGCTGACTGCGTCGCCTTCCCCACACAAGATCGCGACTTCGTCACGGTTGAGGGTCAGCAAGGTGTGGCTGTCGCTAAGCATGGCGAAAAACTCGGCACCCAACTGACCGACGCGTGGGCCGGGATCCAGCAGCCGCCACTGGTCGAACGGCAGGCGGGTAAGCCAGTCGCGTAGTGCTTCACCAGATTCCCCCACCAGTTCATAGCCGTTGGCATACACTACCGTTTCCGGCGTTAGCGGCAGGGTGGTCAACTGCGCCTTATTCCAATGGGCTTCACAGCCGGTTACGGTCACAAAAGTACGTTCACCGTTGGGTTCCACCAACGCCAGACACCAACCGTTATCCAACTGGCCATGGCGTAGCAGCACCGGCAGGTCCAGTTCCTGCATGGCGGCTTCGATGGCCACTCCCCAGTCTCCGTTGCCGACCGGCATACCGTTAATCACGGGGACATCCAGACGGCGTAGCGCCCGTGCTACATTGAAGGCGCAACCGCCAATCTGCCGCTCTTGCGGCTGCGCTTCGATATCTTCACCGCTGACTGGCAGCTTTGGCAGCGTGAGAACCACGTCACCTACGGCACCGCCTATCACCAGAATCGGTTTTACTGCGACAAACTCACTCATTGATGTCCTTTGCGACTTGCCAGATAGAGGCCATAGGCAATCAGGCTGACCAGGAAGGAAACGAACAGCCCCAGGCTGGAATCAGCGAACAGGCCTTTAGCTAATGGGCCATCGATAAAGCCGGTTTTGGTCACCAGCAGCCCACACAAGGCACCGAGGAACCAGCAGAATAATGGCACTTTACGCACACCACGGTTCTGGCCGTTCAGGCCGTACAGGGCATTGCCGTCGTAACCATGATGACGGCGCACTTTAGCATAATCGAGAATGAAAATGGCTTCCCAGGCGGCAAGGAATACCCCGCAGAACACCAGGAAAGAGATAAATGGCCCCATAAAGTCGCCAGAGATAAACAGTACATAGATGGCGATGCCAAGGATCACCACGGCGTCAATGGAGACGGCCAGCGACTGTTTCACCTTCACGCCTAGCGTTAGCAGGTTAAGGCTGGCGGAGTAGAGGCTGAGCACGGCAATAGTGACGATCCCGGCGGTCGCGGCCAGCAGATAGGGGATAGCCATCCACTTTGGCAGCACCGAACCGATTAACGCAATCGGGTTGGCGGCGCTGGCCAGATCCGGCAGCTGTACCGAAAGCAGAATGCCGGTGAACATCAGTAGGATCAGAGGCAGACAGGCACCCCCAACCACGGCGGCAAAGATGCTTTTGTCTGAAGATTCAGGGCTTTGATAACGGCTGTAATCGGCCCCGGCAATGGCCCAACTGATCCCGGTACCGGCGGCGATCACCGAAACGGCGGGCAGGAAGCCGGTCAACCAACTGCCAGAAGGCAGTGACAGCACTTTGCCCCATTCGGTGGTGAAGACGATATACAGCACCACAATCAGCGTCATGGTGCCGAATATCCGGCTGAACCAGCTCTGCATCCAGACTACCGTGTTCTGGCCCAGCAGGCTGACTACGATGGTCAAGCCGCCAAACAGCAACAGGCTGAAAGCGGTCAGAGAGTGGCTTTCACCCAGGCCCAGGGCTTGGAACAGCGCTGCCAGAGTGAGCGTGCCGGTAATGACGTTCACCGCTTCCCAGCCCATCAGGTTGATCCAACTGAAGGTGGTGGGGGCGATGTTGCCCTTCAGGCCAAAAATCACCCGCGATAAGGTCAAAGTAGAGGTACGGCCACGTTTCCCGGCGAAGCTGGTGTAACCGACCAAAGCAAAACTGGCTACGCCGACCAATGCGGCCAGGATTGACTGGATAAAGGACAGGCCGAACGCGACAATAATTGCCCCATAGACCACGCCGAGAATGCCGATGTTGGCGGCAGACCATATCCAGAACAGCTCGAGCGGTTTACCGGTCTGCTCGGCATCCGGTACGCGATCGATCCCGGTACTTTCTACTTTCCATGTCTCACTGCGGTTGATTTCACTCATAGTGCGATTTATTCCTGTTTTCGCAGCCTGAGGAGAGCGGCCGCGTAGGGCTCAAAATCTATTTGATTGGCGCTATTGATCGTGGCAATCCACTCCGCCGGGAAGGCAGCTACACCGCGTAAGGCCCCGCAGATTGCCGTTGCCATGGCGCCAATGGTATCGGTATCTCCACCCAGATTGGCAGCCAGGATCGCACAACGTTGCGGATCGGTGTCTGCCAGTTCAACCAGCGCTAACGCCATCGGGATAGACTCGATGGTGTCCATCCCGGCACCGACGGTGTGGTAAAGCTCTGCCAATGCTTCACTATCCTGCCGATGGCTCAGGTTAGCGGTGAACTCCAGCGCCCAAACCAGACGGCGGCTGAGCGAAGGGCTGAAGGTGGTGATGTGTTGCTGTTGCACCTGCTCCACCCGTGCGGGCAGTTCTTGCTTGATGGTGGCCCAATCCGCACCTTCGATAGCCCGGCTAACGGCCCAGGCAATGGCAAAAGCACCGGCCACGGCGATATCCGACTTGTGGGTCGGGCTGCAAGACTGCCGTACCGCGTCAATAAATGCTGGCAAATCGCCGCTTGGCAGCAGGCAGCCTAACGGAGCGACACGCATGGCTGCTCCATTGGTCACGCCGTTAGCGGCGATCTCTGCCACCGGCGTACCGGCGCGAAACGCCAACAGCGCGGCTTTGGAGCTGGGGCCGAGGATGTTTTTCTCAAAGGCTCCGATCCGTTCTGCCCACAGCATGATGTGGTGAGCAATACGTTCCGGCTCGACCCGGCCCTCGGCGGCCAACAGTGCATCCATCAAGGCCACTGCTTGCTGGGTGTCATCCGTGTATTCCCCGGCGATAAAGCCGTTTGCTGCGATATTTTCTGCCGGGCCAGGCAGGAAGTGGGTGATCCAACCAAAATAATCACTAACCTGTTGTAATGGCCA
>NZ_JBKJYW010000053.1:0-8236 GCF_046715635.1 Serratia sp. (in: enterobacteria) | reverse complement strand
GCGTACCATTGGCCAGATCGTCCGCCACCTGATAAGACAGTAGCCGGGCAATCCCCTTTCCTGCCCGCACTGCCAACAGTTGAGTTTCCACCTCGTTCAACAACAAGCGCGGCGTCAAACGTACTCGCTCACCGTTTTCGTTAGGCCCAAAGCGCCATTCTCCTGACGTCGGACGTAGAGTGCCGACAATAGTGTCATGATCGCTCAACTGCGCCGGTTCCAGCGGCTCCCCGCGTTGCGCCAGATAGGCTGGGCTAGCCACGGTGACGCGTGTCACCTCTCCGAGCTTACGCGCCACCTTGGAGGAATCTTGTAAATGCCCGATGCGCACCGCCACGTCCAGCCCTTCATCGATCAGCTCCAGATTGCGGTCATTTAACTGCATGTCGATCTGGATTTGCGGGTAACGTTCGAGAAAAGCCATCACCACCGGTGCCACATGCTTGCGCCCAAACTGCACCGGTGAAGTAATACGCAGCAGCCCGCTCAGTTGAGCCTCTGCAGTATCCATCACCGCGTCTTGATAGTCGTGCAACAGTGCACGCGCGCGCTCGGCTAACCGTAATCCGGCCTCCGTGGG
This sequence comes from Serratia sp. (in: enterobacteria), assembly GCF_046715635.1. Taxonomy (GTDB): domain Bacteria; phylum Pseudomonadota; class Gammaproteobacteria; order Enterobacterales; family Enterobacteriaceae; genus Chania. The sequence continues at coordinate 7,656 of NZ_JBKJYW010000053.1, read as the reverse complement.
GGCCAGACGCCGGGTAGTTCGCTCCACTAGCCGCGCACCAAACCGTTGCTCCAGCGAAGCGATAGCCCGGGTCACCGCCGGAGCGGAACGGCGCAGCTTGCGGGCCGCACCGGCCAAACTCCCCTGCTGGATCACCGCCACAAAAATCGCCAACTCGTCCAATCGATCCATAGACTATTCCGCCAAGTGAAATTATCAATTGCCATCTTCCCGGATAGCCATCATCTGGCGCAAGAGTATTCTAGTCAGCACACCATAAAGGAGACTCACCATGCAAATCTTGAAACTGTACGGCACCCCAGCCTCTGGCCATTGCCACCGCGTCGAGCTGCTATTGCGAATGCTCGCTCTGCCTTATGAGTATTGTGAGGCTCCGGCCACGGTGCGCCGTAGCGAGGCATTCCTGCGGCTTAATCCCGTTGGGCAGATCCCGGTATTGCTGGCAGATGAGCAGGTATTCACCGACAGTAACGCCATCATGGTGTACCTGGTGAAACGCTATGCGCCAGACAGCCACTGGCTGCCGGAAAATCCGTTGGCGGCCGCCCAAGTGCAAGCCTGGCTTTCCAAAGCGGCCGGAGAGGTACGCTATGGCCCCGCATCCTGTCGGATGGTGGTGCAATTTTCTGCGCCAGAGAACTATCCGTCTGCACAAACCATCAGCGCACGCTTTCTACCCCAGTTAGAGCAACACTTGGCAGAACGCGAATTTTTGGCGACCTCATTACCCACGATTGCCGATCTGGCTTGTTACAGCTACGTGGCGGTCGCCCCGGAAGGTGGGCTTTCCCTCCAGGCTTTCCCGGCAATCCAGCGCTGGTTAGGTCGTATTGCCGCGCTGCCCGGGTTCTTCCCTATGCCTGCGTTACCCCTGCCTGAACAGGCTGTAGGTCAATAACATGTTTCCCTCCCTGTTTCATCCCGATGAGCAGTTAGCGCAGGAGCTGGCCGGTTTTGATGCGGTGAGCGGGAATATATATACCGCCATGCCCGATCAACATCGCGAGTTCTTCTCTCATCTACCCTACCTGTTTGTTGCCACACTGGATGAACGGCAGTGGCCGGTTGCTACGTTGTTCAGTGGCCCAGCCGGTTTTTTGCGCTCGCCGGATGAAACACATTTGCGGATCGTTTCACCACGCCGGGCGGACGATCCCGCTCAGGCGGCACTCTACCCCGGCCAGCCCGTCGGCGCATTAGGGGTAGACTTCAGTAACCGCAGGCGTAACCGGGTTAACGGCACCATTAGCCGTACGGATAAAAACCGCGTGGAGATTGCGGTGCAACAAAGCTTCGGCAACTGCCCGCAGTACATACAACGGCGGGAGCTGTTCGCCGAGCCGAACGTTGCCGCTCCCATCGAACAGTTGAACAGTTTAGATGGCCAGGCCCGGCAACTGATCCAACAGGCAGACACCTGTTTTGTAGCCAGCTACGCCCACGGTGATTTAGCACAAGGCGGCGTGGATATCTCGCATCGCGGCGGTAAACCGGGGTTCATCCATCTGGCTGGCGAAACCCTGTGGATACCGGATTTTCGCGGCAACCGCTATATGAATACGCTGGGTAACTTGTTGGCTCAGCCACGAGCGGCACTGTTGTTTATCGATTTTACACTAGGGGATATTTTACATTTGCAGGGGGAAACCCAGATCTTATGGCAGGCGGAAAACGCAGCCGTCGCAGGTGCCGAGCGCTACTGGCGGTTTGATATCACCAGTGCGTGGCGTTTTCGCCAGGCACTGGGCTGGCGCGGCAGAAACGTTGAGTTCTCTCCAGCAACGTTACGCACGGGAGTTTGGCAAAATCACGCTGGAAGCCTGTTTTAACTTCAGGTGCTGCCTAGGTTGCTGATATGCCGTCACCGGGCTTGCAACGGGCGCAGCATGCGGCGCCACTACGGTCGAACATCTGCGCCTCTCTCCCCATTCAGCAACATTGCCCCTTTGTCATCAATCTGAACGGCAGTTGCTGATTTTGCTAGCTAGCGCCATTTTAAAAAAATCCACGCTACGTTACAGTGAAAGTGGAGAAGCCCTCCAGTAGACAGTTTGACTCAAAGGAGCTTGAGTATGTTTCCAGAATACCGTGAGTTAATATCGCACCTGAAATCAAGCCACCCCCGCTTCCAGTCATTGTTTGAAAAGCACAACCAACTCGACCACCAAATAGCCAGGTTAGAAGGGCCATCGGGCAACGGCTACTCTGACGAGGTGGTTCGTTTGAAAAAAGAGAAGCTCCATATCAAGGATGAGATACACAAAATACTAAAGGCAGAGGAAACCGCAGCCAAGTAGCGCCCGCCGATCCCCGCGCTACTGCGGGGATCACCGTTGAGTTCCATTAAACCTATTTGAACAGAATTGCTTATGTGACTGCTCCCCGCCGTATTGGGTGAAGGTTGACGGCGGGTTTTGCTAAAGCTTCGGATTCCATTCTTCGGGACTTTGGTCACAGACAAACTTAAGCGTAAGTGATTGAATACTAGCGTAGAGGGGGCATTTAATCCTCATGGCGGGCAAACCCCTGACCGTTTGCAAGGCCGTTGTGATCAGCCGCTCCGGCATCTCTGCGTGAAACGCTTGCTATAGAGCCCCCTTTTGCGGCAAGTTGACGATATCAGCCCCAGCCGAATGTTCCAGTGACCCTTAGAGCAACGCAATGATTAAATGGCCGTGGAAAGCAAATCAAGCGCAGGCGGAAACGTTTGCCGACTGGCAGGAAGCCCTGTCCATCCCCCTGCTCTCACCTTTGGATGAGCAAGAGCAGCGGCGTTTGGTCGCGGTCGCCAGCCAGATTTTGCAAAATAAACGCATCGTGCCTTTACAAGGGTTGGAACTGACATCCCTGATGCAGGCGCGTATTGCCCTGCTGTTTGCGTTGCCGGTAATGGAACTGGGGGCAGAATGCCTGGACGGTTTTAACGAAGTCCTGCTCTACCCAACCCCGTTCGTAGTGGAAGATGAATGGCAGGATGATATTGGTCTGGTGCATTCCGGGCCGGTGGTGCAAGCGGGCCAAAGCTGGGAACAGGGGCCAATCGTGCTCAACTGGCTAGACGTGCAAGACTCCTTCGACCTTTCCGGTTTCAACCTGGTGATCCATGAAGCGGTGCACAAGCTGGATATGCGTAATGGCGGCACCGCTACCGGCGTGCCCCCAATCCCGCTGCGCGATATCGCCGCCTGGGAATACGATTTACACGCCGCGATGGAAAACCTGCAAGATGAAATCGATATGGTGGGCGAAGAAGCTGCCAGCATGGATGCCTACGCCGCCAGCGATCCGGCAGAGTGTTTCGCCGTACTTTCCGAGTATTTCTTTAGCGCCCCAGAGCTGCTGGCCAACCGCTTCCCTACGTTGTACGAGCACTTCTGCCGCTTCTACAAACAAAACCCGCTGGCCCGTTTACAGCGTTGGTATGCAGACAGCGAGCCACAACGGGACTGAGTTTGCTCAGATGATGAGCTGTCGCACCCCCCATAATCAATTTTGCGTTGACACGATCTGCACGGCTGGATATGATGCGCCCCGTTCACACGATTCCTCTGTAGTTCAGTCGGTAGAACGGCGGACTGTTAATCCGTATGTCACTGGTTCGAGTCCAGTCAGAGGAGCCATATTGAGAAAAGCCCGCTTAGGCAACTAAGCGGGCTTTTTGCTTTTCAGTCTGTTGGAAGACGGTTGCCACCAGTGGATCTCAGGTTGTTCTGTTGGCTATGATGATTTATTGGGGGCCTACTCTCCGATTCGATTTCGACAAGGCTTAACATTTCATAGAACAACTCCTGTCTCCCCCCAATAATAAACCTTGCACTAGCTATTTGTTCCTCCATCAACAGCTATTTCTGCCCCCGTGATAAAAGCAGCGTCTGAACTGGCTAAAAAGCTGGCAACTGCCGCGATCTCATTGGTTGTTCCATATCGGCCCAAGGATGTCAGATTGCACCAGAATTCGGCATTGGGGCCATTAACCGGGTTCATATCCGTGTTGATTGGCCCCGGAGATATCTGGTTTACCGTGATACCTTTAGAACCAAGATCTCGTGCTAGCCCTTTCGTGAGCCCTATGATGGCTGATTTGCTCATTGCATATAGCGTCAGCCCGCTCCCCGGAACGTGACGGCCAACGCAACTGCCAATATTTATAATTCTTCCCCCTTCACGCAGATGAGTTGAGGCATGTTGCGCGAACAGGAACGCCCCCCTGATATTGACCATGATGGTCTGATTGACGGTTTCCAGGGGAATATCTTGCAATGGAGTACCACTGATATCCATGTAGCCGGCATTATTGACCAGAATATCAAGGCCACCGTAACGTTTAATCACCCGTTCGATAACCGGGGCAATAGTCGAAGCATCTGCAATATCAGCCTGGATCGCCTCACCTCGCCTACCGTATTGATGAATATCGGCAAGCACCTTATCTGCAGCTTGAGTATCATGCGCAAAAGTTATGATGACCTCGGCACCATCGCGGGCAAGATGCCGGGCAATATCAGCGCCTATTCCCCTGCTTCCCCCCGTGACCAATGCAACTTTTCCAACAAGAGTAGACATAATGAAGCTCCTTAGAGGGGGTTAATCGTTTTTTGCTTCTGTGCATTCGCCCTACGCAGCAGGCGAATATCTGGAAGTAACGTCATCAAGCCGACGATAGCCATCAAAAAACCAACCCAAAGCGGCGATCGCAGACTGAAACCAAAGCTGACGCACAGGCCGCCGAGGAAGGAACCGACGACAATACCCAGCGTGATGACGGAGGTGTGTAAGGTGTTGACCAAGGGCCTTCCGTTCGCAGTACGCATTACGCGTGAAACCATGGCGGGGTTCATCGTGACGCCAACCAGACCGATCCCCATCAACGCCAGAGCGGCTATCAGTTTGCTGTCTGCGAACAAGGCAAATAACACCAGGAATACCGCCAGCGCGATCAGTCCAATGGACAATGTTGAGATCGTATGGCGCTCAGCCAGTTTCCCAACAACCAGGTTGCCGACAACCGTAGCCACCCCATAGGCAAACAATAAGCTCGCTACCGCCGCATCGCTGTATCCTGTGATCTCTTTCAAGATTGGAGTGAAATAGGTGAATGCCGCAAAAGTGGCGCCAATGATTAATAAACTGGTCGCAAAGGCAGCCCAGAGTTTGGGATTTTTCAAGGCTCCCAATTCACCTCGCAGGCTTAGCGCGGCAGCCTTTGGAATGGAGGGGATAAAGACAATACTCACAATGCCAGCCATCGCCGCCAGAGCGCTAACGGTCCAGAAACTTTCGCGCCAACCAAAATGTGTCCCGATCAGATTAGCCATAGGGAGGCCAAACACTGTGCCGACCATAATGCCAGCCAATACAATAGAAACAGCCCACCCACGCAGTGATTCTGTAACCAGTTGCACGCATATCGCCAACGCAACGCCAAAGAAAGCCCCAGATGCTGCACCGGTAATCAACCTGGCGATAATCAATGCCTCATAGCTTCTGGAGAGTGCCCCAAGAACTTCACCGCTGATAAAGACCAGGTAAAGAATGATTAACGCCGTTTTAGGTGCGATTTTCAGTAGCCCGATAGCTAACAGTGGGCCACCGAAAGCCATGGCAAACGCATAAATGGAAACGAGATAACCAACTTGCGATATCGTCACCCCCAGATCGTCAGCCATGACAGGGATCATTCCAGAGACTTGAAACTCACTGGTCACCATCGCGAATATGCCTAGGCACAGTATGTAGATGGCTAAAGGCAGTGAGTCTTTCTTTGTATTGATGGGGATAGCGAGATTAAGTTTCACGTCATCCATTTGTTCCCCTCCCAACGATCGAGCGAGCAGCTACATCACCATCGGTTGGCATTTCCTGATGAGTTTGGTGATAAGAGGCAATCTTGATTTCCCTGGCCAGGCTATCTTCGGTAGCTGCGGGCGGAGTAACCCCATCAACCACCGGTCGGCCTGCCGCCAAGAAGAACTCTTCTATGCCTCCTGGGGTATAGAAAATCAGCATGCTGGCAGCCTGGTCTGAACGATTGACAAAGGCATGCGGAACCCCACGTTTGACAAATACACGCCCACCCGCCTTGACCTGATATACGACTGCATCAACCATGATGTCGAGCTCACCGGTCTGTACAAAGAAAAGTTCGTCCACGTTGCTATGCTGATGCATGGGGGGACCACTTCCCGGGGGGATAAGTGCCTCAATCAGCGTCATGGTATTACCACTGTTTTGAGCATCAAGAAGAATCTGGTATTCATCACCACTCATCCATACTTTTGGTCCAAAACCTGCGGGTAAATAGGTTTGCCTTATATCGGATGCGGATTTATCCCTTGGGTTTCTCTCTGACTTTTTCATCATAAACCTCTTTAGCTTTGTGTCGGATTAGCCTGCAGCAGCGAGCTTAGCTTGTGCCACTCTGGACGTGACCAGCAAATTGCTGGGAGTAACACGAGTTTCTATACCCTCGATGTCAATAGTGAGTAATTGCAGCCACTCATCAGATGCAGCAACGAAGGTGCCCACTGCCGTGTGGCGAATGCTGCCGGGTATATCCAACTTGACACGGGTTTTATCGTGGCAGCGGGCCATCGATAACACGACAACGCGAGAGCCATCCGGCAAGAAAAAATGTGCACCAGGATGCCGATACCCTGCCTGTGTATGACAACACAGTGTCTGGGCATCCAAAGTGAAGTCGAGTAGATAGTCTTGCTCACGCGGGCGGGCACAATAGGTTCGTTTACTGATGTCCTGTGGGGCATAAGTAAACGCGCCAGTTGATAGCAAGGGAATGAGATCCAGCAGCATCAGAACATTTTGCCGCTCTTGCATACCACGCAAACTGATCCCCGTTTCCATGCCAGATAGTGCAATCTGCCGCTGCATGATGATCGGCCCGGTATCAAGACCTTCTTCCATCCTGATAACGCTGATAGCGCTATGACGTTCACCGTTACGAATCACCCAGTAGAAAGGCGCAAGGCCTGCATAACGCGGTAGAGGGCTGGGGTGAAAATTAATCGGGGCAATGCGGGGTATTGCCAGTAACTCAGGACTCAATATCTGTTGGAAATTAGCCACAATGAAATAATCAGGTTCAAACTCGGTCAACTGCATAACTACAGCAGCAGTGCTCACCCGCTCAGGACGCAGCACGGGGAGGCCAAGCGCTTTGGCTTCAACTTCTATATCTACCTTCAAAGGATCGTTAAGAAAGTAACCGCAAAGGCTGTTTTGCGGTGATGTGACTACAGCAACCAGCTCAATCATGGGATGGGCGGAAAGGATCCGAAGAAAAGGCGAACCCAGCTTCGAATTAACTTCAGAGAACAACACAATCTTTAGTCGTTTCGACATTTCAAGATCTCCATGGGTACCTAACAGGTCAACGATGCCACTCAACTCAAAAAAATGGGCTCGATGATTGCCCCCCGACCAGCACGTTACCCGCCAATTGCAAAATAGAGTCCTGTGCAACCGCATGCTGACACATGGTTGCCGAATCCCGTAACCAGCGATCCATTGGCGAGCGCTTGTATACGGAAGATCCCCCCATCAAGTCATACAGGGTTAGTACAATATTTCTGCTGATGCGAAATGCGTTGTAACGGGCTAAGGCGGTGATCACACGATCATCTAGAGAAAAAACCTCCT
>NZ_JBKJYW010000052.1:0-3446 GCF_046715635.1 Serratia sp. (in: enterobacteria) | reverse complement strand
CCCTCTCCCTGTGGGAGAGGGTTAGGGTGAGGGGACTTTTCTCGATATTACAAAAGCTTACTTAACCTGCATACCAGGCTGAGCGCCGCTGTCCGGGCTGAGCAAGAAGATCTCTTTGCCACCAGGGCCAGCCGCCATCACCATCCCTTCGGAAACGCCAAAGCGCATTTTACGCGGTGCCAGGTTGGCCACCATAATCGTCAAACGCCCTTCCAGCAGTGAAGGATCAGGGTAGGCAGAGCGGATACCGGAGAAGATTTGGCGTGATTCACCGCCCAGATCCAACTGCAGCTTCAGCAGCTTGTCAGAACCTTCAACAAACTCGGCGCTCTTGATCAGCGCGATGCGCATATCGACCTTGGCGAAATCGTCAAAGCTGATGGTGTCCTGGATCGGATCGTCCGCCAGCGGACCGCTGACGACCTTCTGGCTGGCGGCCAGATCTTCTTTTGATGCATTGACCATTTCATTCACTTTGTCGAGATCGATACGGTTGAACAACGCCTTGAAGGTGCTCACCTGATGGCCCAGCAGCGGCTGCTCAATGCCATCCCAGCTCAGCTCGCAGTTGAGGAACGCTTCGGCACGTTCGGTCAACGCAGGCAGTACCGGCTTCAGGTAGGTCATCAGCACGCGGAACAGGTTGATGCCCATCGAACAGATAGCTTGCAGATCGGCGTCGCGGCCTTCTTCTTTCGCTACCACCCAAGGAGCCTGCTCATCAACATAGCGGTTGGCCAGATCGGCCAGCGCCATGATTTCGCGGATCGCCCGGCTGGTTTCACGGCTGGCATAGGCCTGCGCAATGCTGGTGGCAGCATCAATAAAGGTCTGATACAGCGCAGGGTCTGCCAGGTGATCGGCTAACTGCCCGGCAAAACGCTTGTTGATAAAGCCAGCGTTACGGGAGGCCAGGTTCACCACTTTGTTCACGATATCCGCATTCACACGTTGCACGAAATCTTCCAGATTCAGGTCGATATCGTCGATGCGTGAAGAGAGCTTGGCGGCGTAGTAATAACGCAGGCAATCGGCATCCAGGTGCTTGAGGTAGGTGCCAGCTTTAATGAAGGTGCCGCGCGACTTGGACATCTTGGCGCCGTTCACCGTCACATAGCCGTGTACAAACAGGCTGGTTGGCTTGCGGAAATTGCTGCCTTCCAACATTGCCGGCCAGAACAGGCTGTGGAAGTAGACGATATCCTTACCGATAAAGTGATACAGCTCGGTAGTAGAATCTTTGCGCCAGAACTCGTCGAAATCCAGATCGCCGCGTTTGTCGCACAGGTTTTTGAACGAGCCCATATAACCGATTGGCGCATCCAGCCAGACGTAGAAATACTTGCCTGGGGCATCAGGAATTTCAAAGCCGAAATACGGCGCATCACGGGAGATATCCCACTGTTGCAGGCCGGATTCGAACCATTCCTGCATCTTGTTCGCCACCTGCTCTTGCAGCGCGCCGGAGCGCGTCCAGGCCTGCAACATGTCGCTGAAAGCGGGCAGGTCAAAGAAATAGTGCTCAGAGTCACGCATTTCCGGGGTAGCGCCAGAAACCACGGATTTAGGATCGATCAGCTCGGTTGGGCTGTAGGTTGCGCCGCAAACTTCGCAGTTATCGCCATATTGATCCGGAGATTTACATTTCGGGCAGGTGCCCTTCACAAAACGATCCGGCAGGAACATGCCTTTCTCGGGATCGTAAAGCTGAGAAATGGTGCGTCGCTTGATATGACCGTTCTCTTTCAAGCGCCCATAGATCACACCTGACAGTTCACGGTTCTCTTCGCTATGGGTCGAATGATAATTCTCATAGCTGATGCCAAAACCGGCGAAATCCTGTTGGTGCTCGCGGCTCATTTCCGCGATCATTTCTTCTGGCGGGATACCCATCTGCTGTGCTTTGAGCATGATTGGCGTACCGTGCGCGTCATCCGCACAGATGAAATGAACTTCGTTGCCGCGCATTCGTTGGTAACGAACCCAGATATCTGCCTGGATGTGCTCGAGCATGTGGCCGAGATGGATGGAACCATTTGCGTACGGTAGCGCGCACGTCACCAATAATTTTTTCGCGACTTGAGCCATAATGAAAAGTTGCTTTCTTTAATGAGTGAAAAGGGTCTTTGATGTTACCCGATCGCGCTCTCTGCTGCTAGGGCGGTTTGTTGCAGGTTTACGAGCGAGTTACCCTGTAGTTCTGATATGCTTATCAGGTTGCTACCCATTCAAAATCAAGGAGCCGGGATGAACGCCAAATCCCCTGAGCAGACCAACCCTGAAGTTCTGCGCGCCCTGGTGACCGGAGTATTGGCCGCCTTCGAACACCCGACGTTAAAAAACAACCTGACCGCACTGAAAGCCATTCACCACTGCACGCTACTGGACAATGTCCTGCATATCGAATTGGTCATGCCGTTTGCCTGGCAAAGCGGGTTTGAGGCGCTGAAAGAGTCGGTAAGCGCCGAACTGCTGCGCGTGACCGGCGTTCAGGCTATCGAATGGAAGCTGAAACACGATATCACCACCTTGAAACGTGCCAATGACCAGGCCGGTGTGAAGGGCGTGCGTAACATAATTGCCGTCAGCTCAGGCAAAGGCGGGGTGGGGAAATCCAGCACCGCGGTCAACCTGGCGCTGGCACTGATCGCCGAAGGTGCCAAAGTGGGGATCCTGGATGCGGACATTTATGGCCCGTCGATCCCCAACATGCTGGGGACTGAACATGAACGCCCAACCTCGCCGGACGGCCAGCATATGGCTCCGATCATGGCGCACGGTTTAGCGACCAACTCTATCGGCTACCTGGTGACAGACGACAACGCCATGGTGTGGCGCGGGCCAATGGCCAGCAAGGCGCTGCTGCAACTGTTGCAGGATACGCTGTGGCCGGATCTGGATTATCTGGTGCTGGATATGCCGCCAGGGACCGGGGATATCCAACTGACCCTGTCGCAGAATATCCCTGTGACCGGTGCGCTGGTGGTGACGACGCCACAGGATATTGCCCTGCTTGATGCCGCCAAAGGCATTGTGATGTTCGAAAAGGTGCATGTGCCGGTATTGGGCATCGTTGAGAACATGAGCATGCATGTTTGCAGCAACTGTGGTCATCACGAACCTATTTTCGGCACCGGTGGGGCAGAGAAACTGGTGCAGAAATACCATAGCCGCCTGTTGGGGCAAATGCCGCTGCATATCTCGTTGCGTGAAGATCTGGATCGCGGGCAACCGACCGTGGTCAGCCGCCCGGACAGCGAGTTTGCTGAGATGTACCGTCAACTGGCGGGGCGTGTTGCGGCTCAGATGTATTGGCAGGGGGAAGCCATCCCTACTGAGATCTCCTTCCGCGCTCTGTGATTGCCCTGCATTAAATTGTTAGTTTAGTGCTCTCGTCTCCCCCTCACCCCAACCCTCTCCCACAGGGAGAGGGAGCTGATAGCCCC
>NZ_JBKJYW010000051.1:0-19835 GCF_046715635.1 Serratia sp. (in: enterobacteria) | reverse complement strand
CGCCTCCTGGGCCTGGGAGAGTTTTTGGCGGTTATGCTCGATGGTCAGGCTGTTTTCGATGGCGGCTTTGCCCAGCTGCGTCAAATCCTGTTGCAGCACATCAACAGCATTGCTCAGATCGGCATTGCGGCCCGCCAGCTCGGCGTTAACCTTGTTCAGCGCCGCTTGCAGGGTATCGACATCCCCTTGCAGCGCATCCCTGTTCGCCTCGATATCGGCCTGCGCTTGGACGATCTTCTCGGCCAGATCCTGGACGTTCTGATCCGAAGGCAGGCTGTTGATCTTCTCCAACAGATCTTTGCCCAGTTCGGTCTCGGTAATGCTTTGCGCGATTTGCGCCAGCACCACGTCCGCGCTGTCCGAAGCCATCCCACGCACAAACTCGCTCCAGTCGGACTGGTTGCCAGTTTTGTCGGTAAAGGCCGCACGGAAATACAGCACCTGCCCGGCACGCAGGCCCTGCATGTCATAGCGATGCTGCGGATATGGCACATCGGCCAGTAAGCGTTCGTCGGCGAAATCCGCCCGGCTGGCTACCATCAGGGTGGTTTTCAGGCCGTCGGCAGAGTTCGGGCCAAAGCCCCAGGAAAGCTGAATGCCAAACACCACATCCTTGGTTGCCGTAAACGAAACAATATTAGGCGGCGAACCCGCTTTTCCTGCCAGATAGCTCGGCTCGGCATGACCCCACTGCGAGGAAACGCCCACCGCATTCACCGCCCGCACACGCACATCGTAGTTGCCGGCATAAATGCCGTTAACATCAAACCCGAGAGAAGGCGTCGCGCCCACATTCACCCAGTTGCCGTTATCTTTACGCCACTGGGCTTCATAGGTCACTGCGCCAGCGACGGCTCGCCACTGCACACGCATTGAGGCAACGTTAATCCCCTGGCTGACGTAGTCGTAGCGCGAGAGGGTGATATTCGCCGGAGCTGGCATCGCTCCTGGTGGTGTGACGGTGATTGGCGGCGCATCCAGGTGGATGCCGTTATCGATAAAGGTGTATTTATCCGGATCGTGCTCAACGGCGTTAATGGCGAAGGTGCCATCATCGTTGGACTGGACCGACACCACGCGGAACTGCTGGATCGCCAGGCTGTCGGAATCGATACTCCAGACGGCTTCAGCCTCTGGCTGCTGGCGGAACGGGGCGGTCAGCGTCACCGTCAGCTTGTCTGCTGCGATACTGGCAATAGTGCGAGTCTGCGCCGTGCCGTCTGGCAGATTGACGATCAGGCGATCGCCTTTGCCGAACGCCACTTCACGATCCAGCACTACTACACGATCCTGCGCGGAATGGATGCGTCCGCCGTTAGTCTTGCCTGCCAGCATGGCATCCGCAATGCCGATGATCCGGGCTGGCAGCGGAATATTGCCATCCAACCCGACGGTAAAGCTGACGGTACGATCTTTGGCGTTACTCAGGATTGCCCAGCGCCCACGGCGGTGAGCCTCGGTGCGCCGCGTGCAGCCAATGGCGGTGATTTCAGTCTGGTTAACGCCGTAGCGCTTCACCAGTTCGTTATCGTAAGCCGCTTCCACCGCGTCGGTATAATGGTTGGCCGGATCGCCCCATTTCACCAGCGCCGAGGTATAGCGATTCTTGTAAGAACCCGACGCATAGGCAAATTCGCCACCGATGACGTTGGCCCGCGAATAAACGAAATCCACATCGCGTGGCATATCCGCGTAGGCAAACAGCTGATCGTTGCCCCAGTAGGTGATGCCGCGGAAGATGGCGGCGATATCACGCAATACGGTGTAGGCATCCTGCTGCGACTGGATATACACATCGCACAGGAAACGCGGTTCTTTGCCTCCGCCCCCCAAGCCGTCATCAATCAGCTCATCGCAATACTGTGCGATGCTGTACAACCCCCACTTGTCGATCTCGGCGGCGGTAACCCGGTTGCCTAAGCCATAATTCTTGTCCAGCGCGATATCGTAAAACACCCAGGCAGGGTTGTTGCTCCAGGCCCATTTAAAGCTGCCATCCCAATTGCCGCTATACGTCCGCGCCAACGGATCGTAGTTGGTCGGTACGCGGATGATTTTGCCCTTCGGCTTGAGCGTAATTTTCGGCACTGAATTGAACTGCTGGGCATCGAACTCGATAAACAGCAAGGCGGTGTTGGGATAGCGGAACTTGGCGTCCACGATCTCGGTGTAGGTCTGGATCTGGGTAGTGTTTACCAGCTTGCTGCTGGTGGAGTCTGGGGTGATGCGCTTGATGCGCAGCGTCCAACTGGTGGTTGCCTTAGGTAGATTAATCCGGTGATCGCGCTCGTACAGGCTGGTGGTTTTGCCCTTTAGCGTACCGGTGACCACGGTTTTATAGGCTCCGCCATCGGTAGAAAGCTCGATCAGGTATTCCACCTGCGAACCGTTCATATCGCCGTTATCTTCCTGCTGGAACAGCGCCGGGAAACCCATGCGAATGCGCAGCGCGTCGATATCGGTTCGGGTGAAGGTTTTGGTCCAGACGTTAGTGGTGGTCAGCTTGACGTTGACCGGCGTTTCAGACTCTACATCCGGCATGCCCTGGATATAATCCTGAGTCTGGGTGCCGTTACGCACCTCCCACTTCAGGCCGGTAAAGTTTTCACTGCCATCGGGGTTATGTACCGGGGTGCCGTCGAGCAGAATGCGGGTGCCGTCTAACTCACCGGCAATTTCCCCTTCAGACAGCGCCAGCAGGATTTTGATTTTAGCGTTGGACTGCAAATCATCGGGGGCTTCAACCGGCGTATGCGCCGATCCACCACCGCCCTTGCGCCCATGAATAGTTAACTTTGTCATATTGCGCCCACAAAAAAGGTCGCGAATGCGACCTGTAGAAAAATGCCCTAAAGGGGCTTATTGCTGATTTTCAGCGTAAATACCGGCGGAAATTACCGCACCACCGATTTCCCGTTCGCCGTACAGCACCGGCACCGGGTAACCCTGCGCCGTGGTATTGACCGGTGAACCAAAGGCATAGGACGGTTTGTTCTCCACCGATTGGGAAGAGGACATGCCGAAGTTCGGCTGTGGCGTCATCAGTTGCATCACGCCGCCTAGGACCATCGAAGCCCCCATCATGGTTAAGCTGCTAACGGCCATTGCTGCGGAAGCAGTAAGTGTCGAAGCCGTAGCAGTCATCCCCATCGCACTCCCCCACGCAGCCATTGAGGCTCCAGCGGTATAAAACGCGGCCACCAGCGCCGCCACGCCGATCACAATCTGAAACATCCCTCCATTTTTACTGCCCGCAATCACTGGCATAATGCGGATATCAGCGCTGCCTTTGGAGGTAGCAAACTCGGCCAGGCCAATATTTTGCGGGCCATTAAAGAAGGCAAACTGCACGCCGTCCTTATGGGCATTCATCATGAATCTCTCAAATCCGGGCAAGGTGATACACAGCGCCCGCAGTGCTTCGCGCGTATCCGCCACCACCAGCCGATGAGTTTTGCCGAACTGTTTACCCAGTTGGCCACCCAACCGGATCAGTCTTGTTGTTTGCATCATAGAAGCTCCTTTCGGCGGACTACGCGTACCGTCCGCTCCTGAAAATATCCGCTGTAGGGATAACGCTGGCTAAGCTGGCCGAACAGGTGATGCAGCATCATGCCGTCCCCCAGATAGATACCCGCGTGGTTGGTAACCGGGGCTGAAACCTGCATCATGATCATGTCGCCCGCGCGCATCGGCCCCTGAAATTCTCGGAACCCTTCGGCGTACCAATGATCGTCATACAGGCGGGTTTTGCCGTCGATCCACCATTCATGTTCTACCGAGTAATCGTTCAGCGCGATGCCGTGTTCCTGGCGATAGTAATCCCGGATCAATGACCAGCAGTCGGCATGCCCCAACAGCCAGCTGCGCCCGACTAACGGGCGCTCACCGCGTGGCACAACTTCGGTGTAATCCCCTTCGGGCCACGAGACGATGCCCCAGACAATGCCCGAGTGATCGCACTGCAAACGATCCATCTCCGAAGGGATCAAAACGGGCACATCAGGATGGCTGTGGATAATGCGAATGATCTCGCCTTGATCTTCCACCTGCGCGTATTCCTGAGGGGAAATGACAAAGTTATCCAACGTGTTTTCCGCCACATTACGGCACGGCAGATAACGTGCCTTACGCCCGTTCTGCACCACAAAACCGCAGGACTCATTAGGATATTCTGCTGCGGCATGCTCACAGATCGCCTGCATGATTTCAGCCTGCATCATTACCTCCCCAACAGGTTGGAACCTGGGAACCCGCCAAAGGCCAGGGGTTGTGCATCACCAAAGCGTTTTTTGCAGGAGGACACCCGGCCACCGCAGACGTCCAACGCCGGATCGTCGATCGGTTTATCGTCCTTATCAAAACAGGCGCCGCCGCTGTAATCGCAACCTCTGCCGCTGCGGTACCAACCCCGGATGCACCAGGTGCACAGCCCGTGAATTTGCCGCGAGGGCAGTTGCTGACCTTGCAGATCAAACGGGGTACAGAGCTGGAACTCCACCACGCTGTTGGTTTCGGTGCTTTTGCTGTCGATATAGAACACCTGCACCCGCTCTTGCGAAGCATCCGCCAGAGCATTCCCCTCGGGGAAGTTGGCCGCATCCAGGTATTTAGCAAAGGTGTCATGCACCCGTACTTTCGCCTGAACCATATCGTTGAAGGTCAGACACAACGAAGACACCAGATTGCTGAGGTTGGCAACGCTGAGCCTGGGCGTTGGTTGCGAACCATCGCTGGTTGCTGCCAGGCCGGTGATCTCGTAGGGATAGGCTTCGTACTCGTTTCCCTGCCACCAGAGCGATTTCGGTTTCAGCCGCTGAGCCTCGTCGCCCGCCGCCGCGATCTCGGCCTGACTGTGGGGAATATTGTGCGCATGAAAGCGCATGATGTCCGCACCAAAGGCGGTGCCATCAATTTCGATCAGCTGGATCAGTTCCCCTGGCGCCAGCTTTTGCACTTCACTGTTAAATGACATGATTGCACCTATACGCCGAAGGCTTGTTCAAAGGCAAAACTCAACGCCTCCACATTGCGCGCAAGCGGCGTGACGGAGATTGAATCCGACTTGACGCGAAATAGCGCTTTCTTGCCATTGGGCGGCGTCCAGAAAAAGGCTACGAGCACGTGTTGATTTAAAAAGGCCAGCATCGACTGGGTCACGGCCGGATGGCCGGTATAGGCCAACTGCCACTGCTGCACCGCCTGGTTCAGCCCGTTGCTGCTGACCTGTTTATAGCCGTCGCCGAACTGCGCACTTCTGACGTTATGGACAAAGTTACCGCTAGGCGAGGCCTGGGTTTGCCATTGGAAAGTATCGATAAGCATAAAGACTCCGAGCAGTAATAACCGTCAGTCACTCGCCAGGCATTGCCCCTCACCCTAACCCTCTCCCACAGGGAGAGGGGACTGACCGTGCCACATATTGGATCATGCATTCGTCTTTCCTATCACCCTTGTTACAGGTTACTTCTGTACCTGAACACGGCGCCATACCAGCCCCCTCTCCTTTTTGGGGAGAGGGTTGGGGTGAGGGGGAAATAACGATTGAGGAGCAATTAATGAGGCCTGATGCCAGACTGCGGTTGTTACTATTGATAATTGATAAGGAGGATCAGCGGGCCGCTGAGGCATTCCAGATCAGGCCACCCGGTTTAAGCTCTTTGCCCAAACGTTCGGTGATCGCCTGATTAACGATGCCCTGCACCAGCTTGCCCATGCCGTCACCGGCAGAGGAGCTATTGGCCGCATTCGCCGAGCCGTCATGGTTCATTACTACGGTGCTGTTGACCGTAATGCCGCCCCCCTGTTCTGCCGCCAGGCCGTACATCGGGGCTTTGTTCCCACCCACTAGGCCACCATCCGCATAGCCGCGCATCATGGCGTAGAGATTGCCCACGCCGATCCGCTGGGTAGCTTCTTTGGTCATCACGAACTCGCCACGGTGTACCACGCCCGCCTGATCGTATTTACCGCCATCGCCGGTGTAACCACCGCTGGATTTGCCTGTGGCAGCGACTGCTGCCCCTGCTCCCGCCGTTCCACCTGTGACCAATGATGCAGGAGGAGTAAACGCATCCTTAAGCCATCCCATCGCTGTTTGTATGGCATAAGCCACCAACAACTGGTTGATGACCTGAATAATCATGGTGATAATCGACGTGCCAAACTCCTTAAAACTGGCTTTGCCGGTTGTCACTAATTCCGTCAGTTTGTCAGATAATCCCTGATGGGTTGCCTGGCCAATTTCATTGATCCCTTTATAAACATCGGTGACGCTTTCGTAATATTCCTGCCAGGTTTTCTTATCCTCATCCAGCTTCTCCTTGGTGGGGTCCTCTTTTGCCTCTCCGCCACCACCTTCTGCTAATGCTGCGGCATCGGCCCCGCCCGCCGCCGTTTTGGCCGCGTTATCCGTAGCCGTTTTATTGGGATCCGCCGCAGGGAAAAAGGTTGAGTCTATCCATTTCACCGCTTTATCAACCGCAAATCCGCTAATGATTTTGCTGAATAACCCGGCGGACATCTGCAAAATAGAAGAAGAAAAAGTATGAAAACTAAAGCGGCCAGTAGTGAGCAATCGGGTAAGGATCTCCGTCAGCCCCTCGTGGCTGGCCTTGGCCACCTGAACTACCGCAGCAGAAATATCGGTTGCGGTATCCAGGTAGCTCTGCCAGCTTTTTCTACCGGCCTCCGCCTGTTTATCTGAGATATAGTCACTCAGCAATCCCGGTTCTTTTTTAGGATCTACTTTAAGTTCATAAGCCGGCAATGGACGCAATGTTTTAAGGAGGTTCTCTCTTCTTAACCTATCCCCATCCATACTTTTCTGAAGCTCACCCAACGCCGGAATGAGCAGCATCTGCCGAACTCCGGAGTTCTCATTAATAGTCCTCAACCCCAAAACGAATTTTTCACCCGCCTCATTGTACCGAGCGGTAATCCTCCTAAGGCCATCTATTGCTTTAGGAATATCTTTATTATATAGATACTGCATCTTCTTGATGTTCTCACGCAGCAACATAGAGTCTGAGTCTGAATTTGCCATACTGCCCTCCAACCAACTTAACGCTGATATAAGTAGTTATTTATTATGAATTATCCTAAGTGCTGCGCTTTCCATTACGCGAATATCACTGAACGCGCTTGCCTCATCGTCCACGCCATAAAGCTTCATCAGCCAAGGCAGGCAGTTATAATCCAACCCGCTGACACCCCGCATGCCCATGCGCCACTGGGTTCCCATGGCCTGAAAAACCTGAAACGCTGGCCAAATATCGGGCCAGGCTTCAACGATCACCGGATCAAAATCGGCGGCGCTCAGACCAAAGGCACCGAGATCTTCAATGGCAGGCTCTGGCGTATAAAACGCTTCGGCAAGCGCTATCAGTTTTTTCCGCGTGCGGCCATCAGTTCGCGGGTAAACAGAGTGGCAATTGAATCAAACGCCCGCGGGTAGTTATCCAACAACACCAGCATGTTTTCGCGAGTAAACTCGTCAGGCAAAGCCCAGCCTGCGCAAATTTCCATCAAAAAATCCGCCATCGGCTCATTGCTGTAAATACCCGTTTCGCTTTGCAGTTCCAGGGTTTCACGCAAAGACTTTTCCAACAGCTCTAGCTGGGTACGCTTTTTATGCTTGAAGGTAAAAGTCAGCACGCCATCTTCATCTCCAGGGCGCGGAACGGAGACATCCGCCTTAAAGGTCGGCTTTGGATTCAGTTTAAATTCAACCATGATTTCCTCATTTTCCAGGTTTAACTCATCCCTATTAGCCCCTCGGGCAACCGGGCCTGAGGGGGAAATAGACGTGTTTAAGCAGTCACTTTATAGAACGTCATATCGCAAGACTGCACCGCCAGCGCCACCTGCACGGTTTCAACCTGGTTCACCGCAGTGGTGGGTTGCGGATCAAAAGCCGGTACCGCAGACCAGTAACGCAGCTCCTTGGCTTTTGGCACGTGCATGTAGAACGCCAGCGTGATGCCATTGCGATCGGCATCCTGCAGCAGGCTGTAGATCGGCTGGGAAGCATCGTGCGCAAAGGTAAAGGTCTGCGTTTTGGCCGCTTTAAAGGTGGCCAGGTTACGCTGACGATCGTCTTCCAGGAACTGCACCTGCACGTACTGCTGATCGCCGCCAGATTGCGCTACCTCGGTAATCTGAGGAATTTGCGTCCAGTTGGAGATCTTCTGCAACGAGCCTTTGCCACCACCGGCCGGGAAGAAGCTCACGTCGGTGGTATTGATGGCACCGATGGTGATACTGGTGTCCACTTGGGCAGTGATCTTGGCCACCAGGCTGTCGATCAGGCCCCAGCCGGAGCGTACCATTACGATGTCACCCACTTTCAGAGTGTGGCCGGTGGCCACGGTAAATACGGCGCCGTTAGCATTGCTGACTGCGGTGGTTACTACGCCTGGTGCTGTTGGCGCGCCAGCAAATACGGTGGCGCCATTTGGTAATGCAAAACCCATGGTAATTCTCCAATTTCAGATATAAAAAAACCGCCGGATAGCGGTATGCTTGGTTTACTTGCTGGATAATCACTCCAGCGATGTTTACAACGTTATACATCTTTATACCCTATGGATTTCAAGCTGCAGCTAGGCGACAAGCTATCTCATCCCCAGGAGCTTACGTTTAGTAAGTGACTGGGGTGGGATAGTGATGGTAACAACGCTGCAGCTTGAAAGACGACGGGTATATTAATAACCAGCCCAATAACCGATGGTCACCGGCAGGGTATATAATTCATCTTTGGCAATCGCTGGCAGGATATTGCCACCAGCATTGACATAACAGTTAAAATCATCGTCCGCCAGCACCAATCCCCGAGGGAATAATGAGATAATCTCCTCCGCCAGTTGGTAGCCAGTTTTCGCGCCAGTCCCGTTCTTCATCACAATATTAACCTGATAATTCCCGCTATAGGTCTGCACCTCTTGGGAAATACCTAGCGCCACCGCAGGCTCAGGAGCAATAAACGGTTCCAGATGAAGATCGTCATCTGCCGTAAAATTCACGTTAGCCAAGGTGTATTTAATATTATTTTCTTCAGCCCAGGCCGTTAACCTGGACTCAAACAAATCATTGATACGCAAGGTGCTCATAGCCCCTCCAGATTTCACCGCATTGGGTAAGAGTATATCGCCTTGGGTTAAACCAGTAATAACACTCTAACTGATAGTTTTCGTAGCGAGAAGCCTATTTCTTAAAAATATTTTTATCAACTGCGAAACACAATAACCACGCTATCAATTTACTAGATAAAACTCGTAGCGAATAGATTTTTATTAAATTATTTTTCACCGTTAATTTAAAATAACAAAACCACCCCGCATTGCGGGGTGGTAATTACTTCAATTTAAAAATTATTTATTTTTATTATCAATAATAGTTTATCTATCCATTTCCAAACGAATATTCTGGCTGACCAGACAACCTTCGATAAAACTTTCTGCCACCTGCATCTGTTGCCTTACCCGGCCTTCCGAACATTTCCAGCCGCGAGCAATAGCGGACTTCGATTGCCCATAAACGTAGTAACGCAAGATCAGTTCTAACTCCTCCGGCTGACGCAGAGCCTGCAGGTAAGCAACCGCACGATCCACAACCAAACCGTCCTCGTCACAACAAGAAGCCTGCTGTTTAGTACTGCCCGGCAGCAACCCTTTAAAACCGGCGGCGATATGCGAATATCCCAGAGAAGAACTTTCCCGTGCCCACACGCCCCAACGCCCCAAAACCTGTTGAATGTCCCGCATAAGACCTCCTTATTTTTCTTGGCTCTAGTGTAACCAGACGAGACAAAGCCGCCCATCGAAGGGTGTTGTAGGAAACCTCACAGGACAAAGCAGGGAAAAACCGAGAAGAAATGAAGGAACAGGCGCAGCACTATTGCGGGACGATAGCGCCAGCGGTGGAAAAAAGCATTAAATATCAGCCTTCGGAGGAGATGCCTCCCCCGAAGCGGGCGCAGATCAAGACATGGCAAACTGCTCGAGTACCTTGCCTTCCATACGATAGCGTACCCATTCATCTTGCGGAGCTGCACCAATGCTGAGATAGAAATCAATCGCTGGCTGATTCCAGTCCAGCACGCTCCATTCCAGGCGTCCACAACGGCGTTCACAGGCAAGCTGAGCGATGTGACGCAGCAAGGCTTTGCCCGTCCCCGCCCCACGGAACTTGGGTGTGATGTACAAATCTTCCAGATAGATACCGTTCTTGCCCAGCCAGGTCGAGTAGCTCATAAAGAACACCGCATAGCCTGCAGGTTCGCCATTCACACTGCAGATCAACGCTTCTGCGCAGGCGTTGGAGCCAAACAGGGTTTCTTCGATCTCTGCCACGTTAGTGCGCACTTCATCGCGGGCCTTTTCATACACCGCCAGCTCAATAATCATATCGAGAATGAGTCTGGCATCGGCTTTTACCGCCGGGCGGATTTCAATTGTCATGATGTTTCCTAGTTGAATGAACTAACCTGCTTGCCAGCATAATACTCAACCAATATTGTATGAACTGCATTTTCATCAATAGAGAATGAATATCATGCATCTGGATTTACGACGTATCGATCTTAACCTGTTATTGGTGTTTGAAGCGGTCTATCGCCTGCGTTCAGTTACCCGCGCCGCGTCGGAGTTAGCGCTGAGTACCTCTGCGCTCAGCCATGCCCTGACCAGGCTACGCAAGAGCCTCTCCGATGAGCTGTTTTACCGGGTGGGTAACGATATGCTGCCGACGGTTTTTGCAGAAAGCCTGGCCCCGGCGATCGGCGAAAGCCTGGCCTTATTGACCAAGGGATTAAACCCGCGCCCGCGTTTCGTGCCGGCAACCAGCCGCGAAACCTTTACCTTTGCCATTAGCGATTACACCGCCTTCGCGGTTTTCCCGGCGCTGATGGCGCATATGCAGCAGAATGCGCCCCACATTTCGTTCCAGCTGTGCTATTCGGAACGCAAAGTGGCGTTGAACGATCTGTTGGCAGGCAAGATTGATTTTGCCCTGGGCTTTACCGAAACCACGGATCAAAACTATCCAGAAATAGAGGAAATAGATTGGCTGGAGGATGACTATGTGGCGATCTGCGCCCCCAGTTTTATGCAGAAATATGGCGAACTGACACAGGAGCGTTATTTGCAGGCTCGGCATGTCGTCGTTACCCCATGGAACGAGGAAAGAGGCGTCATCGACTACCAGTTGGAGCAACAAGGGCTGCAGCGCGATATCGCTCTGAAGACCCCTTCTCTACTTGGAGCGCCCTTTATTATTGCGGCCAGTGAGTTATTGATGAGCATCCCGCGCTATGCAGCAAAACGGTTGCAGCAGGCAGCACCTCTACAGATCCATCCCCTGCCATTCGCGGTGCCAGCCTATACCATCAAAATCTATCTGCATCGCAAGAACGGCCGCCCCGCCGCCTGCAACTGGCTCAAACAGCAATTAACCGAGCTGGCGACAGGATCGGGCGCAGCATGCAGCGCCCCTACGTAACGAGCCGATTGAGGAATACCTGCGACCTCCTATACTCAGTGTTTACCCCAACAGATCAGGAGAAGTGACATGTCATTTAGCGTGGGTGATTTTGTGCAGCGTAAAACCGGTGGGCCAAAAATGACCGTTATCGAAGAAGATGGAGAGACGCTGATATGCAGTTGGGTCGAGTTAGGGGTTGAACAACGCACTGAGGTGCAGGCCAACGAAGTGAACCCGTATCACGAAGACGACGACTTCGGCGTCTGTTGATATTCCGTTAACTCCCTCACGCCCTCTCCCTAGATAAAATGTGAAGTTGATCTACTATTTACCAGGTACGGCAACCTATTTTGGGTAGTGGTTAAGGGGTTCACAATGAGCGAAAGTGTAAAAGACGGCACTATTCTGTTGGCCAGAATTTTGCTGATGATCCTGTTTCTTATTTTCGGTTGGATGAAGCTGACCAACTTTGGCGCCACGGTTACGGCAATGGAGGGCTACGGTGCGCCGATGCCTTACCTGGCCGCAGTTGTCGCCGTGGTGGTGGAGTTCATTTTCGGTATCTTCATCGTGCTGGGGGCCTTCACCCGACCAATTGCCATCATTTATGCGCTCTATGTGCTGGGCACCGCCTTTATCGGCCACCCGTTCTGGCGCTTTAGCGGAGCAGAAATGATCGGCAACGAAATCAACTTCTTTAAAAACATCAGTATTATCGCCGGTCTGTTGCTGCTTGCCGTTACCGGTGCTGGCCGTTATTCTCTGGATTATAAGTGGTTTAAACGCTAACTCTCCCCTATGGCGGCGCTCCCCTGCGCCGCCATTGCTTACACCTTAACGGCTATGTTTGGCATGGCGTTCGAAGTTATCCGCCTTGGCAGCGGCAGACTTACGCAAGGTGACGTAGCACGCCCCCTCACCACCATCGCGCGGCAGAGCCCGGCAAAACGCCTGCACCTGTTCAAACTGCCCCAGCCATTTGGCCAGGTAGCTGCGGATGATATTCGGATGGCTTTGATCTGTCCGCCCACGGCCATGCACAATCAGCAACGAGCGTAGGCTGTCTTTCTCCGCCTGGATGATAAAGCGGAACAGCGCCTGACGGCAGTTCTCGACCGGCTGGCGCAGCAGATTGAGGCTGACCTGCGGCGGATAGTGGCCGTGACGCAGCTTATCTAGCACCCCTTGCTGAATACCTTCCCCCTTATATTCCAACGGAGTATCGCAGGGAATAATGTCCAGAAAGCCGGTACTGAGGAAGTTCTCCAACTGCAACGCTTGAGCTTCCCGGCGCGCACGTTTATCGACAGGATCCTGCACCTTGAGGTACAGCGTGGGTTGCCCCGCGGATAACGGCCTCACATCGGCCATTGCCTGGGCAAAAAAATCGTTCTCTTCGTTGCTCATTTCGCATCACTCTCGGGAGATTTCACACACCGGCGGGCTGTTGCTGTTAGGGGGAATGGGATGATTGTAAGACGCCTTGCCTGGGTTGCAAGTGAGGAATTAACGGCAACGGGTGAGGTTATGAGCGCTTTTCGTTATACTGCAGGCCATTATTGAGTGCCGCAAAGGATCCAACCCATGAATATGCGCGAGCTGGAAATCCAGTTTCAGAATGCAATGAATGAGTTACAAGCCAGCTTCGAACAGCAGCACCGTGAATGGCAACAAAGCTACCAGGCTCTGCAACAGCAACTGGCCGAAGCGCAACGGCGTGAAACCACGCTGCGCATGCAGAATGAACAGCTGGTCAACAAACTCAGCACCGCCAGTTCGGTGCCGGAACAGCATGCCCTGGTCAAGCAGATCAAGATGCTGGGGGCCCATTTGGATGCGCTGGCACAAGATGCCGCCACCTTTAATCGCCATGTGCATAATAAACAACGGGCCGCAGACAATTTCAGCGGTGAGCAACACTGACAATTTCGGGCGCGTATGTTGCGCACCAAGACGGTAAAAATCATACATGACGTGGATCATCATCGCCGCCCTGATCGTAGTTTTCATTATTGGCTATCGTGTCATGACTTCCGACACCCGCAAGGCGATAGATTCGCTGGCGCATTTGCTGAAAGTAAAGCCGATGCTGGTGGAGTCCATGCTGCAGGAGATGGGTAGCCGCCACAGCCAAAGCTTTATCCGCATGTTGAACAACGGCTATACCGAAGAGATGCATCAGGCCGCCTATATGCTGTTTATCTACCTGACGTTTATCAAGCAGGCGGACGATGAGCAGATTGGCCTGTGGCGGGAAACGCTGCTGCGCGCCGGGCTGTCGCCCGAACTGCATGCCGAGCACACCGAAGCGGCGCTGTTTTACTTTGCCGAACTGGATCTGGATGCGTTTGAACTGGCGCAGTTCCGCCGGGCCTACAACGAACGTTATAACCGGGAAGCGCTGGCCAACTGGTGAAGCTTTCCCCCGGCATCGGGGGGAGAGTTTAAAGGAACATGCTGTAGAGATAGCGCGAGAGCGCATCGCGGGAGCTGAAACCGTGAGGAATGCCGTAACGCGCGTTGGGCGTATCACCGCTTAAATCCAGGGGAAACTCAAGATACTGCTCGCTGTTACGCATCAACGAGGTGGGCGTGGCAAAATGGAGGCTCTTCTCTTTCAACGCCGGGTGGATCACCAACGCCATTCTGCCCATTCGCGCTTCCCGATTCACATACACGTAGTGCTCGCCCTTACGAAAACCGTAGGTCTGATCGGTGACATAATCACGCTCAAAACCGGTACTCTCTAACACCTTAGCCACTTCATCCGGCCGTAAATACATCTATTTCTCCTCTCAGTTCTGGGTAGCTTTGCGACCTTACCGTAATCAGGAGATGAAACAATTAATTTATCCGTACTCATTCTGGTTTAGGAATAATCTGCAGCTATAGACCTCCCGTCTGCTGTTTACGCCATTCGCTGGGGCTCATCCCCTGAACCCGCAGAAACTCACGGTTAAAGTTGGATTTGGTGCTGAAACCGGCCTCCAGCATAATCTCGGTCACTGGACGATCGTTGCTACTCAACCACTGGGCCGCTTGCTGAATGCGTAATTGATTCACGTATTGGGATACGTTCATCCCCGCCTGCTGGTTAATCGCCTGGGAGACCTTACGTGCCGGTATGCCCACCTTGCGCGCTAAGCGGGCCAGGTTCAGCGCCGGTTCAAGATAGAGATCGTCCTTGCGTAGCCGCTGGTTGATCAGTTCAAAGCAGTGTTCGTCATCCTCTGAACCCGCTTCGGCTTTCGCAGGTGGCAAGGGCTGCTCTTCAGATTCTGGCTGTTGGCGCTCACGGCCAAGCACCAATCCTACCCCCAAGACCATCATCACATTGCCAAAGGCTGCCAGCGCGCCAGCATGCTTCCCGGCTAACAGCAAATAATCCAGGGTAATCGCCAACTCGGTCAGGCCACAGACGATCAACAGGCCGCCTAATCCGCACCATAAGCGATAGCTCAGCCAACTGTCCGCCAGCGCCACCTGCTGCAAGGCATTCTCACCGCGCCGCAGGTACAGCAAAATAGCCGCGCCGTAACCGAGATAGCCAACAATGATCAACCCATCCAGCGCCGCCAAGGTGCGCCACTGCACTAATAACACCAGCAGCGGGAACGTCAGATGCCCAACGACGCGCCACCCCATCGGCCCACGGGCCTGCAACATCAGCACCAGATAACACAATGGCGGGATCAGGGCGGCCCCCAGCGGTTGCAAAATAGCAACCCAGGGTTGCTGATAGCCAAAACGGATCCCCACCAACACGCTTTGCCAGGCGCAGATCAACAGCAACAGCTGTAGCAGCCAACGGCGTGGCCGTGGCCAACCAAGGCGCACGATCAACGCCAGGCACAACAGGCTGAAGAGAAAAGACAGCGGGATAAGCGGCATGTGACCTCTGTGATTATTCAGGAACGCCCCAGTGTAGGGACCATAATCAGCTAAAACAATCGCTTAACGACCTGGATCGCGATCGAGGTCGCGCCTGGATAATGCGAATGCGATGGTCTGGTTTTCCCCTTGAAGGAGCAGTTATGAAAAAGTTATGGATCCTGTGTCTGCTGTTTAGCAGTGTAGCCACCGCCGCGCCCTGGCAGGTTGCCAGCCGCCTGCAAACGTTTTATAACGGCGATCGCCCATTGGTCACCCGTATCTATTACCCCACAAACGCTCAAGGCCAGCCACAACAGGTCGGCGGCAGACCGGTATTTGCAGGCATCCCTGCTCTGCCAGACGCCCCGCCAGCAACCGGGCATTTTCCACTGATGATCGTCAGCCACGGCAGCGGTGGCAATAATAGCAGCCAAGCCTGGCTGGCGAAGGCGTTGGTAGAACAAGGAATGATCGTGGTTGCAGCCAATCATCCGGGCAGTACCAGCGGTGATTCTATCCCGGCAAAATCGCTCGAACTGTGGCAACAAACGAGCGATATCTCGGCGCTGATCGACGCAATGCTCAAGGATGGTACATGGCAGCCGCGGATCAACGCACAGGCCATTGGCGTGGCGGGGCATTCCAAAGGTGGCTACAGCGCTATCTCCGCCATTGGCGGCCAAGTCGCGTTAAAAGATTTTATCGCCGGTTGCCAACGCCAACCACACTCGCCTAACTGCCTGTTTTATGCCGAGGTTAACAAGAATACTCTCTCTGCCACCCAGTTTGATGCTCATTACACCGATGCCCGCATCCGCTTCGCCATTGCCCTGGACCCAGGCATGGTGCCCTATCTGCAACCGGCCAGCCTGCGCCAAATCAGCGCGCCGATGCTGGTCATTGCCGCACAACACTTTATGCCGGGTAACGATCCGGAAAGTCTGGGAGCTGAGTCGCTAGCAACGCACAGCGGGCAGCAGCCGATCAAGGCCGTCGTCTTGCCGGGTAGCAATCACTTCGATTTCCTACAGCTGTGTACCTCGGCCGCCCCGGAGATATTAGCGGAGGAAGGGGAAGCCTTTATCTGTGGGTCTTCCCCTGCTGAACGTGAACATGCCCACCAGCAAACCATCGCTGCCGTGCTGGCTTTTATTCAGCCGTGGCTATCCGCGCCCGCAGGAAATCAATAAACGCTCGGACCTTCTCCGGTACATGACGCGTGTTGGGATAGAGCGCATAAATGCTCTGTCTCGGGAACGGGTGATCTGGCAGCAAGTGGCACAATTGCCCGTTAGCAATAACGGGCCGTACCAGCCATTCCGGCAGCAGGGCAACACCGGCCCCCTGTAACGCGAAAGTCAGCAACGCAGTGGCACTATCGGCCATCAGCCTGGCGTCATCTTCCACCTTGAACAACACCGCCTGACGTTGAGGGGTGAGCACTTGCCAACTCAGTGGTGAAGGGAGACGGCTATGAGCCAGCCAGGCAGCCTGAGCCAGTTGAGGCAGTGACTCGATCGGCCACTGTGCAAGATAAGCCGGTGCCGCCACCGGTAAGATCGCAAAGTTATCTATCAGCGCCGCATGATGGTTGGAGTCCGCCAACTGACCCAGGCGGATAGCCACGTCAAAGCGCTCGGAAATCAGATCCGCGTGGTAGGAAGAAGAAACGTGCTGAATGCGCAAGCGCGGATGCAACTGCGCGAACGCGGCCAAGGCCGGAACCACCACCTGCGCACCATATTCCGGCGTGCTGGTGATGCGCAAAATGCCACTCAAGCCATGATGATCGCGGCGTACATCGTCGAGCAGGTACTCCGCATCCTGTAATAACCGTTGGCAACGCGGATAAAAACGCTCCCCGGCGTCGGTGAGTGACAGCCGCCGCGTACTGCGCACCAGCAATGAAACGCCTAGCTCGCTCTCCAACTGTTTAATATTAAAGCTGACCACTGCCTTGGTTTGCCCCAAAGCCTCCGCCGCAGCGGTAAAACTGCCGGTATCGACCACCGCCGCAAACATCGCTAACCTGGCTAAATTGAGCATCTTTCATCGCCCCAACTGTCAAAATATTTTTGACAGTGTAATCGCCCAGCGCCGATTTATCAGCCCTTTCCCGCCCGCTACACTGCATGCCTTCAACCGGAGGCTTCATGGCTTATCGCAGTAAAGTGGCAATCGTCTATCTGCTCGGATTCTTTGTCGATCTGATCAACATGTTTATCGCCAACGTCGCCTACCCGGCGATCGGCCTCGCCTTGCAGGCGAGCATCAGCCAGTTGGCCTGGATCAGCAACGGTTACCTGCTTGGCCTGACGCTGGTGATCCCACTCAGCGCCTGGCTAGCGCAACGTATTGGCGGGCGGCAGGTCTTTCTGCTGTCGTTGGTACTGTTTATGCTGGCAACCACAGCGGCAGGGCGTGCTGGCTCGATCGAAGAGCTGATCGGCTGGCGGGTAATACAAGGTATGGGCGGAGGGTTGCTGATCCCGATTGGGCAAACGCTCACCTATCAGCTGTTTCGCAGCCATGAACGCGCCGGGCTTTCTGCCGCCATCATGCTGGTGGGGCTGCTGGCCCCGGCGCTATCCCCGGCATTGGGAGGCCTGATTGTCGATCATCTTGACTGGCGCTGGGTGTTTTTCAGCAATCTGCCGCTGGCGGCACTGGCCTTGCTGTTGGCTATTCTTTGGCTGCGTAACGAACCTGCGGCCAGCGAAGTTAAACGGCTGGACGTCACCGGGCTGATTAGCGCCTGCCTGGCACTGACCTTGATCCTGCTTGGCCTGACCCAACTGAGCGGCACCGATCCGCTGTGGCAAGGAACCCTCTTGCTGCTCGGCGGGCTGTTGGTGTTTGCTTACTACCTGCGGCACAGCCTGCGCCATCCCCACCCGCTGCTGGATCTACGGCTGGTGCGGGATCCGCAATTACGCATCGCCATGATCGTCTACCAGTGTATTCCGGGTCTGTTTATCGGCGTCAGCCTGGTGGCTATGCTGTATCTGCAAAACCAGCTGGGTATGTCGGCCACTCAGGTTGGCGGGCTGATGGTTCCCTGGTCACTGGCCTCTTTTGCCGCCATCACCCTGACCGGCAAGGTTTTCAACCGTTGCGGCCCACGCCCGTTGTTTATTGCCGGTTGTGCTTTGCAAGGGCTGGGGATGCTGGCCTTATCGCAAATCGGCGATGCCGGGCAGCATAGCTGGCAAATCTTCGCGTTTGCCTTGATGGGGCTGGGTGGCAGCCTGTGTAGCAGCACGGCACAAAGCTGCGCCTTTCTCACCATTGCCGACACCCAGTTGGCCGATGCCAGCGCCCTATGGAATATCAACCGCCAGTTGAGCTTTTGCTTTGGCGTTACCCTACTGAGCCTGTTGCTGAATCTGTTGCTCGGCCATATGGAACCACTCATGGCCTATCGTTACTGTTTTTATCTCGCCGCAGCCAGTACGCTGTTCCCGATGTTGCTGTGCCTGCGTATTACCAACCGCGCCATCGTGCGCCATCTCAACGCTGAACAGGAATCGTGATGAATCGTTATTTTACCGAAGTGATTGACGCCCATGTGGCTATCGCCGACTGGCTGGGAAAAGGGGCTGGGGAACTGCAACCGCTCTTGGCGCGGTTTCACGCAAATTTTTGCATGATTGCCCTGAACGGCAGCAAGCTGGGATCTAACGAGCTAGGGGCATTTTTCCAGGCGCATCGGGCTGCAAAGCCGGGGCTGGAGATTGTGATCGAAGAAATGAAGATGGTCGCAGAATGGACAACGGGTGCCGTAGTCAACTATCGCGAGAAGCAAACGCTGCCAGGCCAACCGGCGACCCTGCGTTATTCTAGCGTGGTATTCACCCAGACCGCCGACGGGCTACGCTGGCTACACCTGCACGAAACGCCTATCGGGCAATAATCACAGGAAACTGCTGGCCAGGAACAATTGCCAGGCAACCACCAGACCACCTAGCGTGACGGCACTGAAGATCACTTCAAACAGGTAGCGGTTCATCAAGATGACCTCACCTCAAAAGAAGACACCCGGCAAACCGGGTGTCAGAGTATTCAGCAGAGGATGCGGAACCCTGACGGCTCCGCAATCTTCACTTATTTAGCAGCAGGAGCTGCGGCTTTCTTGCTTGATTTGTGGTGTTTTTTAGCAGCCTGGGCTTTCTGAGCTGGTTTGGCAGCGGCTTTGTGATGCTTTTTAGCAGCCTGAGCTTTCTGAGCTGGTTTGGCGGCGGCTTTGTGGTGCTTTTTGGCAGCCTGGGCTTTCTGCTCTGGTGCTTTTTTAGTGGCTTTCTTGTGTTCTTTCTTATGGTGAGTCGCTTTAGCTGGAGCTTTCTCAGCCGCAGGAGCTGTAGTAGTAGGAGCCGCGGTTGGTGCCGGTGCAGCTGCAGTATCAGCAGCGAAAGCAACAGAAGACAGGCCCATGGTGGCAGCAACGATCAGCGCTAATACTTTTTTCATCTTTAAATCCTCAG
>NZ_JBKJYW010000050.1:0-3817 GCF_046715635.1 Serratia sp. (in: enterobacteria) | reverse complement strand
CGTGATACAGGAACACCGCGTGGATCGCTTCACGCACCGGATCGTTGCCACGGAACGAGAAGGAGACGTTGGACACGCCGCCGGAGATCATCGCGTGCGGCAGGTGGGTTTTGATGTCGGCGCAGGCCTCGATAAAGTCGACGGCATAGTTGTTATGCTCTTCGATACCGGTGGCGACGGCAAAAATGTTTGGGTCAAAGATGATGTCTTCCGGTGGGAAACCCACGCGCTCGGTCAGGATCTGGTAAGCACGGCGGCAAATCTCAAATTTGCGTTGGCGGGTATCCGCCTGGCCGACCTCATCGAAAGCCATCACCACCACGGCGGCACCGTAGCGGCGCACCAGCTTGGCATGGTGGATAAAGGCTTCTTCGCCCTCTTTCATCGAGATCGAGTTGACGATACCTTTACCCTGAATGCATTTCAGGCCCTTTTCGATCACGCTCCATTTGGAGGAGTCGATCATAATCGGGACGCGGGCGATATCCGGCTCACCGGCGATCAGGCTGAGGAAACGCACCATCGCCGCCTCGGCGTCGAGCATCCCTTCATCCATGTTGATGTCGATGATCTGGGCACCACTCTCCACCTGTTGGCGGGCCACGGCCAGCGCCTCGTTATACTTTTCTTCCTTAATCAGCCGCTTGAATCGGGCCGAGCCGGTAACGTTGGTACGTTCACCCACGTTGACGAACAGCGATTTGGCATCAATATTCAGCGGTTCCAGGCCGGACAGGCGGCAAGCCACCGGTAACTCTGGCAACTGCCGTGGCGGCACGCCCTCAACCGCTTTAGCCATCGCGGCAATATGCGCTGGAGTGGTGCCACAGCAGCCACCAATGATATTGAGGAAACCAGCATGCGCCCATTCGCCCACCTGTTTGGCCATCTCTTCGGCATCGAGATCGTATTCACCAAAGGCATTCGGCAAACCGGCGTTCGGGTGGGCGGTCACATAGCTTTCAGAGATGCGAGACAATTCCGCCACGTATTGGCGCAATTCATCGGGGCCGAGCGCACAGTTCAAACCAAAGGTCAGCGGTTTGACGTGACGCAGCGAGTTGTAGAACGCTTCCGTAGTCTGGCCGGAAAGGGTACGGCCAGAGGCATCGGTGATAGTGCCGGAAATCATGATTGGTAAGGCCACACCCAGCGCTTCAAACTCGGTTTCGACCGCAAAGGCCGCCGCTTTGGCATTCAGGGTATCGAAGATGGTTTCGATCATGATCAGATCGACGCCCCCTTCCACCAGCGCGCGAGTTGATTCGCGGTAGGCTTCTACCAGTTGATCAAAAGAGACATTACGGAAGGCCGGATCGTTAACGTCAGGGGAGATAGAGGCAGTACGGTTGGTAGGGCCAAGCACGCCAGCGACGTAGCGCGGTTTTTCCGGGGTGCGCGCCGTCCATTCATCAGCACACCTGCGAGCCAGCAAGGCGGCCTGGTAGTTAATTTCGGCGGACAGCGACTCCATATGGTAGTCGGCCATCGCGATAGTGGTCGAGTTGAAGGTGTTGGTTTCGAGGATGTCGGCCCCCGCCTCCAGGTAACCGTTATGGATCGCAGTGATCACCTCCGGTTTGCTTAACACCAGCAGGTCGTTATTGCCTTTCAGATCGCTTTGCCAATCGGCAAAACGCTCACCGCGGTAGTCTGCCTCCTCCAGCCGATAGCTCTGGATCATGGTGCCCATACCGCCATCCAACACTAAAATACGCTGCGCTAACTGCTGACGCAGTTGTTCCACTCGATTTATCACTGTAGCCCCTTCACACCCGATTATCCGCCCGACGACTGATTACCCCACATCCCAATGTTGTAGCGGCGCGGTACGCTGCGCCCGTCATGCATCCTGCAACTTGAAAGATGGAGGGTCTGACATCCTAGCACAGGTTATGGCGGCAAAGGTGCGAGCGGGTATTGAGAGTTTTTCAGGTTAGCCGACCAACAGATCCGATGAGCGGAGAAGCAACTTGCAATTCATACTCAAAAAACGAAAATGAATTCCATCATACGGAAAGCACAAGGTGAATCATGGCCACTCCCGTTCCCGCCAAGCGCGGTAAAAAACCCCGCGCCGCCGCGCCCGCCGCCAGCACGGCGACCGGCCAGGTCCAGTCACTGACCCGTGGTCTGAAACTATTGGAATATATTGCCGAAGCTCATGGCAACGTGGCGCTGACCGATCTGGCCCAGCAGGCCGGGTTGCCCAACTCCACCACCCATCGCCTGCTGACGACCATGCAACAGCAGGGTTTTGTCCGCCAGGTGGGCGATCTTGGCCTGTGGACCATGGGAGCACATGCGTTTGTGGTGGGCAGTAGCTTCCTGCAAAGCCGTAACCTGCTGGCCATGGTGCACCCTACGCTGCGCCGCCTGATGGAAGAGTCTGGTGAAACGGTCAATCTGGCGGTGATGGACAAAGCCGAAGATCAGGCGGTGATTATCGATCAGGTGCAATGCACCGCGTTGATGCGCATGTCGGCCCCGATTGGCGGCAAGCTGCCGATGCATGCTTCTGGTGCGGGCAAAGCCTTCCTCGCCACCATGCAGGACGATGAGGTGACCAGGCTGCTGCATAAAAAAGGCATGCACACCTATACCCCGCATACGCTAACGCCACATAACCTGAAAGAAGGGTTGGCGGTGATCCGCAAGCAGGGATTCTCGTTCGACGATGAAGAGCATGCCCTTGGCCTGCGCTGTCTGGCCACCTGCATCTTTGACGAGCATCGCGAAGCCTTTGCCGCCATCTCCATCTCCGGCCCGGTATCGCGCATTACCGACGATCGCGTGACGGAACTCGGTGCACTGGTGATCCATGCGGCAAAAGAAATCAGCCTGGAATACGGTGGCGTACGGTGATTAGATGGGCATAGTTACACGGGCGCAGTTCAATTCAGCGCCCTACGTCATGAGCAGATCCCCACTGTTATTTTTCTGTATCGCGCTGTAGAGACTTTGTTTCGCCTCCAGCGAAAAGTATGAATTCGATCACAATTAGCGATCTTGCCGCCGAAAGCCGATTGCAACCTTTCGCACTTCCCTCGACAATGTTACCGATAACATGTTACTGGTAACAATGGCATTAGATAAAAGTAGTCATTAAATAATATAGCGGCTACAGACTATGACTCGCAGATGGGGAGCACCAAACCATGATCAATAATCAGAATCGTGTTTACGTCATTATGGGCGTTTCCGGCAGCGGCAAGTCTGCCGTCGCCAATGCCGTTGCCCAACGGCTATCCGCCAACTTCCTGGACGGTGACTTTCTCCATCCACGCTGCAATATCCAGAAAATGGCCTCAGGCGAACCGCTCAATGACGACGATCGCGCACCGTGGTTAGCCGCCCTGAACGATGCTGCTTTCGCCATGCAACGTACCAATGCGGTCTCCATCATCGTCTGCTCTGCGCTGAAAAAGCATTATCGCGATCGACTCCGTGCCGGTAACGACAATCTGTCGTTCATCTATCTGCACGGCGACTTCCCGCTGATCGAGGCTCGGCTGGCTGCCCGCAAGGGGCATTTCTTCAAACCCCAAATGCTGGTCACCCAATTCGCCACGCTGGAGCAGCCGGGCCAAGATGAAATTGACGTCCAGGCCATCGATATCGATCAGCCGCTGGATGCGGTGATTGCCGACACTGTGCGACATATCCAGAGCTTCCAACCACAAGAAGCCCGTGCATAACGAGATGTTCTGAACAACATAACTGGCCCTCGCCGCGCGCATTAGGGCTGCATTGTGAGGATGGTATGATTAACAGCACCCTGGCACGTGTAACACAACGCATCATTGAACGTTCAAAA
>NZ_JBKJYW010000049.1:0-14286 GCF_046715635.1 Serratia sp. (in: enterobacteria) | reverse complement strand
GAATACTATCAACTGAAAGTGAATTAACATGTCAAAAAAATGGAAAATCAAGGCCGCTGACTGGTTCTTGCGGCGCTATACGGCAAAGCACGGCCGTTTCCAGCCGCCAGCGACTTTCGACAGCCGTATCCAGTTCGAGAATATCGTGATTTATTCTACGACGGCGCTGGGGGATTTCATGTTCAATACCCCGGTGTTAAGAGCGATGCGCGAACGTTACCCGGCGGCGCATATCACGCTGGTGGTGCATGAAAAGAATAGCGAGCTGGTAGAAAATGGCCGCTATTACGATCGCGTAATTTACTGGAATAGCAAAATAAAGACCCTGGGGCCGCTGTTGAAATCGTTGCGTGAGCATCAGCCTGATTTGGCGCTGATCATGCATTCACACCTGCCCTATGACATTATCAGCGCCATTATGGCCGGGGCTAAATATGTCATCAGGGATAACTACAGTTCGGGCATCTGCGGGCTGGAACCTTGGCTGACCAATTATGTTTTCCATTATTACGGCCATTTTATCCGCCGTAAGCTGGAGCTGGTTTCTATTCTGGGCTGCCGCAGCGACGATCCGACCATGGAAATACCGGCCCCTTATACGCCAGGTATTAACAATCCTGATTTCTGCACCATTGGCTTCCAGCTTGGCGCTTCAACCGAATCGCGCTGCTGGCCGGTGGGGCACTTTGCTAAACTGGCGGATATGCTGGTTGCTCGCTATGACAACATGCGCTTCGTGCTGATCGGCGCGCCGATGGAGGAAGGAAAAGCCCAGCAGTTCCTGCGGTTGATCAATGCCAATACCCAGGCCTGCGTTGATAACCAGATCGGCAAGACTGGGCTGCAAGGGGCGTTGACGCTGATTAGCAGCCTGGATGTGCTGGTGACCGGAGATACCGGGCCGCTCCATCTGGCGGTGGCCCTGAAAACCAAGACCATCAGCCTGTTTGTCACCGCGGATCCGCGCTCAACCGGGCCAATCCAGGATCACCAGCTGCACCGTATCATTCATCAGTCACGCACGGGCTACACCATGCCATTGGAAGCGGAAGGCCCAGTGGGCGTTATACAACCACAGCGGGTTTACGATGAAATCGTAGCCCACGTGCCACTGAACCCTTGAGGGGAAAGACGCATCGGTTCTCCGGTGCGTTTTAGCGTTGTCTGAGCTTCCAGCGGAGCTTGGAAAGACAAGTGTCCACCTGTGGGAAACGCATCTGACAGACCTTCTTTCGTGGTACGTCACTGTTGCGGCAGACGGCGGCCGTTTGGCGGAGGACCTCCAGGGTGGCTGGCTCATAGTGGTAATAGCCGTAGATCGCCTTCGACATGGCTTTTAACTCAGAGAAACAGTTGGCGAGCATCAAGGCGGCCAACTGCCGCAGCGGCTCATCACCGCGATGTACATCAACGAATTGCAGCATCTTCTTCATCGCAAACAGCATGTCTTCAATATCCTTAACCTGGACATTGCGGGTGATCCCCTGGCTATTATCCCGATAAAAATAGAGTTGATGTTCGAGATGGGCGATTTTGCGAGTCTTGAAATACTGGAACGGCGTGAAGATAACGTCTTCATAGCGCCGCCCGTCTTCGAAGGATTCACCTGCCAGCAATGTACACCGATAAACTCGGCTCCAGAGATGCCACATCGAGTGGGCAAATAGCGGTTTCAGGCAGGCCAGACCCTGATGTTCGAAATCATAAATCGCGTAACGGGTCTCGCTACTGGCAGACGGTGCTGGCGGCTGGTCGGAGAATTTCTGGTATTTGAAATCAATCAGATCATCTTTGCCAGCGAGTAACAGCGGGCGCAGGATCGCCAGATAGTCGCTACTCAGTACGTCATCCCCATCCAAGAAAGTGACATAATTTCCGCTGACGTTTTGCAGGCCGACGTTGCGGGCGTTGGCAATACCGCCGTTTGCCTGGGAAATGAACTTGGTGCGCGGATGTTGCCTCTCCGCCAGAAACTGGCGTACCAACGTTGCAGACGCATCGCTAGAACCATCATCGATAATCACCACTTCGATATCATTGGCAATCTGATCGAATAACGAGCTCAGGCCAGCAATGATGAAGTCTTCATTATTGTAAAACGGCACAATAACGCTGAGCAGCGGCGTTGATGACATCATATTGCCGGTTCCTGACGCTTTTTCGCCGACAGCACGCTGGCGATGATGGCCAGGCAGAAGATTGCCGTGCCTTCGGTGCTGAAGAAAATAACGTCGCTG
Source organism: Serratia sp. (in: enterobacteria) (assembly GCF_046715635.1). GTDB lineage: Bacteria > Pseudomonadota > Gammaproteobacteria > Enterobacterales > Enterobacteriaceae > Chania. The sequence goes on along the minus strand of NZ_JBKJYW010000049.1, from coordinate 12,049 downwards.
AGCCCATAGACAAACAGGCTGAAGGTCACCCCCAGCAGCAGCGCATTGCGATACGGCTTAAATGAGGAGATGAATAGGCCGATGTAGAGCGCCAGTAAAAACAAGCTTCCCCAGAGGCCTTTGAGCGAATAGGTTTCCAGCAGTTCGTTATGCAGATGCACGTTGATGTAAGGCATTACCCCGTACAGACGTGGCTCCTGCGCAACGATGGCGCGGATCTCTTCCCCACGCCGTTCGGCGGATTGCCCCAACGGTGCAAGCGATCCGGTGCGTATCGCGATGGTCTGCATCGTCAGCCGAGAAATTATCGAGTTTTCCACCTGGGGCTGATCGATCATTTGCAGGTCGGCTTTAAAATCGGTAACGCGCTGCTCGATTTGTGATTTGAAAACGAAGCCGCAGGCTAGCAGTAATAAAGGCGCTGAGGCGACCAGTTGGATCTTATGTTTGCGGGTTACCAGGTCTTTGGTTGCCAACAGGGACAGGCAGATGGCAACGGGGTACACCAGTATGGCCGCCCGAGTCCCGGTGAGGATCAGGGTAGAGAAGGTGAGCAAGAAGCCAATCACGTACAGCGGGATGCGATATTGGGTCCGCAGCATCAGTATTGCCTGCATCATCATCAGGTTGATGGCGGTCATCAGATAGGCAACAACGGTGGCGCGATCGAAGTTAAGCTCCACGCGCGGGATATCTAATCGCAGGCCTTGGTAAAGCGCATAGCCATTGACGGCCAAACCGCAAACCAGCGCCACGGTAATAAAGGCGCGTTGCATGCAAAGACGCTCGTTCAGCGCGATCAGCAAAATAAACGCCGTGGCGATTTGCAGCTTACCGGTCGACATATACGAGCGGTAAACATTGATGTAATCGCCAGGCTGCTTGAAATGGTTCATCCAGAAAATCGTCCCCATACCCACGCAGAAAAACAGCACCGGCAGGATCAAATTCCTTTTGTTTTTCAGGAAGTACCTTAGGTGCAGGCAAACGGCAATAAAGGAGATATAGCTGGAGACATAAAACAGGTTACGTCCCGTGTCAGAGCCGAAAGGAATAATACAAAAGGCAATAGCGCATCCCAGGTAGATCAGGTAGCTAAATACGGGATGCGGTGCTGTTTCTTTAAACATGGAGTGTGGTTTCCGGCTCACATTTCGGGTTAGGCAATAAAGGATTGCAGCGTGTCGTCGATTTCTGTTTTGAACAGAGCATAGTTGAAATGTTGAGCTGGGTAGTGCCGGGCATTCTGGCTCATGTGGTTATAGGTTTCCGCCACCAGCAGCTTTTCCACGGCATCCGCACAGTCGATATGCGACAACAGCTTTGGCGTGACGAGGCTATCGGAGAGGGGATCGTAAACCTCGTGCGGGAAATCGACCTTGATGCCGGTTAACCGCTGGTGCTCTTCAATGGATACCTTCGGCGTCAAGCCGATACCGCAGTAGCCATCTTTCACCGCTTCCGGCTGGCCGTCTACCAGGGGGAAGATCACCGGTACGCCAAAATAGAGTGATTCCATGCAGGATAAGCCGAAGGGTTCGGTGATCGGCGTGCTCATATAGATTTGTGTACGGTTGAAGAAATCTGTGACGTTATCCTGAAAGCCGCTGAAGACCACCCGCTCACCGAGCTGCAGTTTGGCTGCCAGCGCTTCAAACGCTGCCCGATCCGGGCCTTTGCCCGCAATTTCCAGATACACGTCGTGCCCACGGCGCAGCAGTTCTTGCATCATCAGCAAAGAAACGCTGATGCCTTTCAGGCTCACCAGGCGCGAGGCGGTCCCAATTCGGATCGGCTGTGCCAATGACTTTGGCGTCTCGCTGATCCCGGTTGGCGTTTTGATGCGGTTGATCACCACCGGGTTCGGGCAAGGCAGATTAAAGCGCAGCTCCATCACCCGTTTTGAAGCATGGGAGGCAGAAATTACGCCGTCCAGCATGGCGAAGAAACGCAACGTCTTGTGATTTTTGGCGTAGCGCCACGAGCAGCCATGATCGTAATAAACCAGTTTGCCACGCTTGGGCTTGGCCGCCAGCCCTGGGATCAGATCCCACACGATAATCACGTCGGCGTTTGCCCGCTCGATTTTTCTTTGCAGTAGGTATTTGCGCAGAAACTGTGGGCAACGCAGAGGGAATGAATTGAACAGCCGGTTGGCAAAGGTGACCTGTTGGTTCGGCATCTGTTGGCGGATCTCTTCGCCGACTTCGCTGCTGACGCAAATCACCTGGTTACTGCCGTCGCGGGTATCATTGATATACTGTAGGAACAGGCGCTCAACCCCGCCCATCTTGCCTAAATTGATAATATGCAGCTTTTTCATTCAATAACCTTTTGCAGTTTTGTCCAAACGGCGTCGGCGGTGAGGGTGACCATGCTTTTTTCCGGCGAAATCAGTGAGTGCTGATTCTGCCCGTAACCGCCAATCAGCCCTGGATCGGTCGGGCCGAACAGGGTGATATTCGGGCGATCCAGCGCGGCGGTCAGGTGGCTTAGCCCGGTATCGACCGACACCACGGCTTTGGCCCCAGCCAGCACTTCGGCGACCTGTTGCAGGCTGAGCTTGGGCAACACTTCAACGTGTTCAAACCCTTCAGCCAGCCGTAAAGCGCGTTGGCGTTCGTGCTCAGCACCCCAAGGCAGCTTGATGTTTATTCCGCTCGGAGCGATCAGCGCAATCAGTTCGCGCCAGTTTGCCTCCGGCCAGTGTTTATCATCCCGCGTAGTAGCGTGCAGGAAAACCAGATATTGCCCGGCATCGGCAGGTGGTTGGCCGAGAAAGCGGGCGGCAATCGCGTAATCACCCGTATCCTGTGGCTTTGCATACCCCAGACTCTTGGCGAACAACTCGCGAATGCGTTCCACCGCATGCTGCTGCTTATCGATCTCATGGCGATGATTATAGAACCAGCTGGCAAAAGGCTCACGGACGCTTTTGCAGTCCAGGCCGTGTTTGCTGCCGTGCGCGATGCGCGTCACCAACGCCGCGCTTTTGATCAGGCCCTGGGCGTCGATCACGATGTCATAGTCGCGTTCCTGCACCTGGCGCTTGAAATCGCAGCGCTGCTGGCGCGTTTCACTGCCAAACCAGTTTTTACGCCAACGGCGAATGGCGACCGGGATCACGCGATCCACCGCTGGATGCCAGGTAGGGATCTGGCTGAACCCCTCTTCTACCACCCAATCGAAGCGGATACCGGGGATAGCTTGCATTGCGTCGGTCAAGGCCGGTAGCGTATGGAGCACATCCCCCATCGAAGAGGTCTTTACGATCAACACCTGCATGATTATTCCTCGCTGGCGGCTAGTAACGGCGTCAGCGCGTCTAACACCTGCTGTGGCTGGATGTCGATCAGGCTCTGGTGATAGCCCTGGTCGGCATCACCTTTGCGTACCTTGTGATAGCCACTGATCAGGCGGATCACTTTGGCCTGATGGGATAGCGGCGGCGTGAAGTCCGGGCTGCTTGGGCCGTACAGGGCTATCAGAGGTTTGTTCAACGCTGCGGCAACGTGCATCAAGCCGGAATCGTTACTGACCACGGCCTGGCAGGAGGCCAATAGGATCACCGCCTGTTCGAGCTGGGTTTCCCCAGCCAGGTTGAAGCAGAAATCGCGAGACTTTTCTGCCAACGCAGCACGGATCTGCTCACCGGCCTCGTGGTCTTTGGCCGAGCCAAACAGGGCGATTTGATAACCTGCGTCGATCAGCATCTGCGCCAGCGTGGCGTAGTGGTAATGCGGCCAGCGCTTGGCTGGGCCGAATTCGGCCCCGGGACAAAAACCGATAATGGGCCGGTGATCGGTGAGATTAAACGCCGAAGTGGTTTCGGCAATCTCTTCATCACTGACCTGCAACTGCGGCCAGAGTATCGGCTGCGGCAGATCTTCGGCGCGCTGTATCCGCTGCTTGTCATAAGCCAGCGCGACGTAGCGCTGCACCATCAGCGGGAATGCCGCTTTATCCAGTACGCGGAGATCGTTAAGCAGGCCATAACGCATCTCACCGCGCCAGCCGGTACGCTGCGGCACGTTGGCAAAGAAGGGCACCAGGGCAGACTTGAATGAGTTGGGCAGCACATAGGCGCGGTCATAGCCATTAGCGCGTAACGCATGGCCAAGACGGCGGCGTTCGCCCAATGCCAGGGCACCATGGCCCAGCGGCATTGCCAACGCCTGGTTGACTTCGGGCATCCGCGCCAGCAAGGGACGGCACCAGGCAGGTGCCATCACATCGATTTCTGCCGACGGGTGCTCGGCCTTCAGGGTGCGGTAGAGACTTTGCGACATCATCATATCGCCAACCCACGAAGGGCCAATGACCAGTATTTTCATACCGTGAGTAACTTCCTTCAGCGCTTAAGCGGGACGATTCAACCAGGCCATGTATTCTTTCACGCCTTCGGCCACGGTTTTGAACGGTGCGTCATAACCAGCAGCGCGCAGCTTGGTTTGATCGGCCTGGGTGTAAGCCTGGTAGCGGCCTTTCAGTTTTTCCGGGAACTCAATGTATTCCACGGCACCGGACTGATGGTATTCCACCACCGCATCGGCCACGGCCTGGAAGGTTTCCGCACGGCCGGTACCGCAGTTGAAGATGCCGGATACGCCGTTCTTCCAGAACCACAGGTTGACCGCCGCCACGTCGCCGACGTAGATGAAGTCGCGCTTGAAGTTTTCGCTGCCGGCGAACAGTTTTGGATTCTCGCCGCGGTTGATCTGGTTGTTCAGGTGGAACGCCACGCTGGCCATGCTGCCTTTATGGCCTTCACGCGGGCCGTAAACGTTGAAGTAACGGAAGCCACACACCTGCGAATCCGCTTCTGGCAGGATCTCACGCACGTATTGGTCGAACAGGAATTTGGAGTAACCGTAAACGTTTAACGGCTGTTCAAACTGACGCTCTTCGATAAAGTTATCGGTGCGGCCACCGTAGGTAGCGGCGGAAGAGGCATACAGGAACGGGATCTGGCGATCCAGGCAGTAATGCAGGATGTCTTTGGAGTACTGATAGTTGTTATCCATCATGTACTTGCCATCCCACTCGGTGGTGGAGGAGCAGGCACCCTCATGGAAAATGGCGTCAATTTCGCCCAGATCGTCACCGGCCATGATGCTGGCGATAAAGTCTTCTTTATCGATATAGTCAGCGATATCAAGGTCGACCAGGTTAACGAATTTGGTGCCATCTTTCAGGTTATCCACCACCAGGATATCGCGATATCCGGTTTCATTCAGTGCCTTGATGATGTTGCTGCCAATCATGCCAGCGCCGCCAGTGACGATAATCATTGGGTTTACCCCTGTGTTCTTCCCGGTGGTGCACAATGCTCCACCCTATATGCTGCCTATAATAGCATTTCATGCCATTGGGAACATCGGTACGGCTCTTAATATCCCGTGTCGTAACATGATGCGCTGGTTTGCCGTGATATCTGCTGCAATTTTCATATTCTCTGTGGTGGAATGTCGTCAGTTTGCCAGCAAAGCAGTAAAATATGCCGAAAATGCCCCTATCCTGGAGATGACCGAATGTCTGCGTCCTTTTACCAGCAGCTGGAACAACAGCTTGCTACCACTCGTGCCGAAGGGCTGTTTAAACAAGAGCGTATTATCACTTCTGCCCAACAGGCCGATATCTCGGTAGCTGATGGCCGCCAGGTGATCAACTTCTGCGCCAATAACTATCTCGGGCTGGCTAACCACCCGGCGCTGATCGCCGCGGCAAAGGCCGGGATGGACAGCCATGGCTTCGGCATGGCGTCGGTGCGTTTTATCTGTGGTACGCAGGACAACCATAAGCAGCTGGAACAAAAGCTGGCAGACTTCCTGGGAATGGAAGACGCGATCCTCTACTCCTCCTGTTTTGACGCCAACGGTGGCCTGTTTGAAACCCTGCTGGGCCCGGAAGACGCCATTATTTCCGACGCGTTGAACCATGCCTCGATCATCGACGGCGTGCGCCTGTGCAAGGCCAAGCGCTACCGCTATGCCAACAACGATATGGGCCAACTGGCCGAGCAACTGCAGCAGGCCAAGGCAGACGGTGCGCGGCACATCATGATCGCCACCGACGGGGTGTTCTCCATGGACGGCGTGATCGCCAACCTGAAGGGCGTGTGCGATCTGGCAGACCAATACGATGCGCTGGTGATGGTCGATGATTCCCACGCGGTGGGGTTTGTCGGCGCCAACGGACGTGGGACGCACGAATACTGCGAAGTGATGGACCGCGTCGATATCATCACCGGCACCTTGGGTAAGGCGCTGGGCGGCGCTTCCGGCGGCTATACCGCTGGCAAGAAAGAGGTGGTGGAGTGGCTGCGTCAGCGTTCACGCCCTTATCTGTTCTCCAACTCGTTGGCGCCGGCCATTGTGGCAGCCTCGATCAAGGTGTTGGAGCTGCTCGAAGACGGGGACGCCCTGCGCGATCGCCTGTGGGCCAATGCCAGCCTGTTCCGCGAAAAAATGACCGCAGCGGGCTTTACGCTTGCTGGGGCCGATCACGCCATCATCCCGGTGATGTTGGGTGAAGCAAAACTGGCGCAGGATTTCGCCAACGCACTGCTTAAGGAAGGCATCTACGTTACTGGTTTCTTCTACCCGGTGGTGCCGAAAGGTCAGGCACGTATCCGCACCCAGATGTCTGCCGATCACTCACCGGAGCAGATTGAACGTGCCGTTGAGGCGTTTATCCGCATCGGTAAGACGCTTGGCGTTATTGCATAAGGTAATTCGATGAAAGCATTAGCAAAACTGAAAGCGGAAGAAGGTATTTGGATGACCGATGTGCCTCAGCCTGAGCTGGGCCACAACGACGTCATGATTAAGATCCGCAAAACCGCCATCTGCGGTACCGATGTGCATATCTATAACTGGGACGAATGGTCGCAGAAAACCATTCCGGTACCGATGGTGGTGGGCCACGAATATGTGGGCGAAGTGGTCGCCATCGGCCAGGAAGTCAAAGGCTTCAGCATCGGCGATCGCGTTTCTGGCGAAGGGCACATCACCTGTGGCCACTGCCGTAACTGCCGTGGTGGCCGTACGCACTTGTGCCGTAACACCACCGGCGTGGGCGTTAACCGCCCGGGTTCATTTGCCGAATATCTGGTGATCCCGGCGTTTAACGCCTTCAAAATCCCGGACAATATCTCGGACGAACTGGCCTCGATCTTTGACCCGTTTGGCAACGCCGTGCATACCGCGCTCTCCTTCGATCTGGTAGGGGAAGACGTGCTGGTTTCTGGCGCAGGCCCGATCGGCATTATGGCCGCTGCGGTATGTAAACACGTTGGCGCACGCCACGTGGTGATCACCGACGTGAACGAATATCGCCTGGAGCTGGCGCGCAAGATGGGTGTGACCCGTGCGGTAAACGTCAGCAAAGAAAACCTGACGGATGTGATGGCCGAGTTGGGCATGACCGAAGGGTTTGACGTGGGCCTGGAAATGTCTGGCGCGCCACCGGCGTTCCGTTCGTTGCTCAATGCCATGAACCACGGCGGCCGTATTGCGATGCTGGGGATCCCACCTTCGGATATGTCGATTGACTGGACCCAGGTGATCTTCAAGGGGCTGTTTATCAAAGGGATCTACGGCCGCGAAATGTTCGAAACCTGGTACAAGATGGCGGCACTGATCCAATCTGGTCTGGATCTGACACCGATCATCACCCATCGTTTCTCGATTGACGAGTTCCAGCAGGGCTTTGACGCCATGCGTTCCGGGCAATCTGGGAAAGTGGTGCTGAGCTGGGATTAAAGTGATTAGTTAAGCGGGCGCTGCATACGGCGCCCCTTGGCTACTTGGTCATTAAATGAAAGGCGGAGCTTAAGCCCCGCCTTTTATCTTATGGCTTGGTAGGTGATGAACCCATCCAGTGCTGCCAATGGCGTTTGATCACCACCACGACCGGCGACTGTGCCACGCTTTCTACAATGATGCCCAGCGCATGGCTGGCATTCACGCCTTCCTTCGGCAATTTAACTTTGCACTGCTTGATGCCACCGGTGAACGGATTTTTCGGCTGCGGTTTGTGTGGCCTGGATGGCGGAACATAGCCGCTTCCGCTCTGCTGCGGCTCATTGAGCAGCGAGCTGGGTTTCACCAGCACGATGTCGGAGGGCAGCGTAGCCAGCATCTGTTGCAGCACTTTTACCGTCGCCGGGCGCGGGTGGCCGATGGCGATGGCCGATCCGTTGCGGCGCGCCAGTTCGACGGCACGATTAAACTGGCGGCGAATATCGTCCGGGTTGGCCGTATCGTCAAGGAACACCTTGCGTTTGATCACCTTCACGCCGGTGCCTGCCGCCGCATGCGTGGCCTGGCTGTTGCCGATAGTCATGCTGTCGAGAAAATAGAGATGGTAGCTTTCCAGCGCTTGCATCACTTTCTGCATACCCGGCAGGCTGGAGGTCATGGCGCTACCCATATGGTTGTTCATGCCCACGGCAAAAGGCACGTTATTCACCGCGTTACGGATGATACGCTGCACTTCTTCACTGCTCATGGAGGGCTGTAAGGTATCGCGCTCCAGCGGCTGTTTGCTGAACGGGGCCATGGGCATGTGGATCAGCACTTCACGGCCTTGGCTATGGGCTTTGGTGGCCATCAGATGGGCGTGAGGCGCATTGGGCAGCACGGCAACGGAGATCGCCGTCGGCATTTGCAGTACGGCATTTTCTTCATGTGGGCGATAGCCCACGTCATCGATCACGATAGAGAGCTTGCCTGCTTGCGCTGCACCAACGCACAGCAGCGCACTCAACAACAGGGCAGTACGCGTTTTGCTAGAGTACAAATCTATCTTCCCAACCACGGCTGTGGGTTAACGGCCTGACCCTGGCGACGGATTTCGAAATAGAGCGATGGCGTTCCCTGACCACCGCTGGTACCGACCAGGGCGATAGGCTGACCGGCACGCACCTGCGCCCCGACGCTAACCAAAGCGCTCTGGTTGTAACCATACAGGCTCATATCGCCCTTACCGTGTTCGACTACGACCACCAGGCCATAGCCTTGCAGCCAGTCGGCCAGCAGCACGCGGCCATCGGCAATGGCTTTGACTTCGCTGCCTTCGGCCGCTGAGATCACCATGCCTTTCCAGCGTAACTCACCTTGCAGTTGCTCGCCAAAGCGATGTTCTACGCGGCCACGCACCGGCCATACGGCTTGCCCCGCAGGCTGGCCTAAACCGCCGGTTCGCGCCATCAGTGAACGCTCACCTTCGCTTGGCTTATAGCTGGTGCCGGTTTTCTTCGCCTGCTGTTCTTTGACTTTGACCTGCTCACGCACCTTGGCCGCTTCACGCGCTTCACGTTCGGCGCGGGCTCGGGCTTCACGTTCGGCACGGGCGATCTGATCGCGCAGACGGGTTTCGTTCTGGCGTAGTTCCACCAGCCGTTGCTGATCTTTTTCCAACGAGGCCTCTAACGCGGTCAGGGTTTTTTTACGGGCGATGCGCGCCTGTTCCAGCTTTTGCTGCTGGGTTTGTTGCTCGCCAAGCAAAGATTTCTGCTGACCCTGTTTGGCCACCAGCGAGCTCTTTTGCTCTGCCAATTGCTTACGGGTTTGCTTGAGCTGTTCAATGGACTGCTGGCGCGCTTCGTTCAGATAGCCAAAATAGGCCAGCATGCGTTCACTGCGCTGGGTTTCTTCACCGCTGAGCACTAACTGCAAGGCGCTGTGCTGCCCCTGTCGGAAGGCGGCATCCAGCTGTTTGGCTAGGATTTCCTGCTGGGTGGACTGTTGCTTTTGCAGTTTGGCGATGGAGGTATTCAGCCCGGCAATGTCTTTGCCCAGTATGTCGAGCGTGCCTTGGGTATCACGCAGCGAACGGCTGGCTTGCGCGATAGTCTTTTCCTGGAGTTTGAGCTGATTTTGCAACGAACTGCGTTGTTGTTGCTGCTGTTTAACCGCTTTTTCTTTTTCAGCGATGCTCTGCTGAATGTCTTTGAGCTGGGATTTGTTATCTTCCGCGGCGTTGCCGGTGAATGGCAACAGCAATGCGCCAGCGAAAAACACGCTGGCGCAGATAGTGGCTAACTTCCGTGGCGCGGAGCGTTCAGGCAGCGGTTGGCTGCCTGAGTTTGCGCTTCGGGTTACCCTTGATAGTGCAAAATTCGCCTTCTCCCTCATGGGGAAGGATTATTCCACGATGAACAGCGGCTTACCAGTCATCTCTTGCGGGATTTCCATTCCCATCAGCGACAGCATGGTTGGAGCGATGTCGGACAGTTTGCCACCTTCCACCGCTTTGGCGGCTTTACCGATATAGATCAACGGCACTGGCAGGCTGGTATGGGCAGTGTGCGCCTGGCCGGTAGCCGGATCGCGCATTTGCTCGGCGTTACCGTGATCGGCGGTGACCAGCAGTTGGCCGTCAACGGCTTGCACCGCTTCAACTACCTGCGCAATACAGTTATCCAGGGTTTCTACCGCTTTGACGGCTGCATCATAGACACCGGTGTGGCCAACCATGTCGCCGTTCGGGTAGTTACAGATGATGGCGTCATACTTACCACTGTGGATGGCGGCCAACAGCTTTTCGGTCAGCTCGGCGGAGCTCATCTCTGGCTGTAAATCGTAGGTGGCCACTTTTGGTGAGTTGATCAGAATACGGTCTTCACCTTTGAACGGTTCTTCGACGCCGCCATTATAGAAGAAGGTGACGTGGGCGTATTTTTCGGTTTCCGAGATGCGCAGCTGGGTTTTGTCGTGCTTCATCAGCCACTCACCGAAGGTGTTGGCCAGCGAGGCTGGTGGGTAGGCACAGGCGGTTTTGATGTCGGCAGCGTATTCGGTCAGCATGACAAAATCACCAAACTTGACCACTTTGCTACGTGGGAAGCCGTCGAAATCGGCATTGACGAAGGCGCGGGTGATCTGGCGCGCACGGTCGGCACGGAAGTTCATGAAGATTAACGCGTCGCCGTCGTTCATTTCGGCGCTGGCTTCGCCCGCTGCCTGGATCACGGTCGGTTTAACGAACTCGTCGTTTTCGCCACGGGCATAGGCAGCCTGCAGCGCGGCCACGGCGTTGTCGGTGGTGAATTCGCCTTTGGCCTGGGTCATCAGATCGTAGGCCAGCTGTACGCGGTCCCAACGATTATCACGATCCATCGCATAGTAACGGCCGATCACCGTGGCGATACGTCCGGCACCCAGCGTGGCAAATTCGTCACTGAAACGTTTCAGTGAATTTTCAGCACTGCGCGGTGGGGTGTCGCGTCCATCCAGGAAGGCATGCAGGTAAACCGCTTTGGCTCCGCGTTGCGCGGCCAGTTTGATCATCGCCAGGATATGTTCTTCATGGCTGTGGACGCCACCAGGGGACATCAGGCCCATGATGTGTACCGCTTTGCCTGCCTTCACGGCGTTGTCGACGGCGCTGGTCAGCGTTGCGTTGGTGAAGAAGTCACCGTCTTTGATCTCTTTATCCAGGCGGGTCAGGTCTTGATACACGATGCGGCCTGCGCCGAGGTTCACGTGACCGACTTCCGAGTTACCCATCTGGCCATCAGGCAAGCCGACATCCAGACCGGAAGCAGCAATCAGGGTATGTGGCTGTTGTTGCCACAGACGGTCCATGACCGGCGTTTTGGCGTTCAGGATCGCGTTGTCCTGTTGCTCTTCCCGGTGGCCGTAACCGTCCAGGATCACCAGTACCATGGGCTTTTTCTTGCTCGACATTGCAGTAACCTCTTTATGATCGTTTTAAGTTGTGAATAGCCATCAGCCCATTGGCACTGGAATGATGGCTATTCACCCTTTGGAACCTGATGATACTACAATGTGGCCGACTAAAAAGAGCCCAAAGAGATCAAAGATGCGGTGAACAGCCTCGACTTTCTCAACGTCATGACGGTAATTTTCCAGTGTACTCCGCAGTTTCTGCATTCCCATTTGCTTATTGGCTGTATTTGACGCATTCGGCAGGTATACTCTGAAACCTTGACTTATTTTTCCCTTAACTGACGGGAGTTGTTACACCCCATGCTGCAAGAAATTATGCAATTTGTTAGCCGGCACCCCATACTTAGTCTGGC
>NZ_JBKJYW010000048.1:0-12384 GCF_046715635.1 Serratia sp. (in: enterobacteria) | reverse complement strand
TAAAAATAGACTTCATGAGAGGAATTCCTGTACAGGTTGCGGATTACCCATTTTTTATGTTGCATTTTGTGCTATGGAAGAATCGTGCCAAGTTTGCAATCATTATAAAAACAAGGGGTTGTGTTGTGATGTTGGGTTTGGATAGCCAATTATAATTTTTATGCACCACTTGCGGGCACCAAAATGGTGCAGTGAGACCGTGGTGGTGCAACTGAGCTATCATCAACTAAACAATAGCCGGGAAACAACCGATAATTAACAATTATCGATCAATAATGATAACTAAATCTAACTTTATAGCCATAGTCCGATTTCATTTGGTGCAAACAGGCGTGTTTTGAAGGGAGGCCGGGTTAACGCAGTTGGCTGTCTTTGCTGCCCCGGCGATTGAACAGGCTGCTGGCAGCCTGTTTTTTATCCATTTCAGCCTGGCAGTTAACACAGTAGCGCACTCCTTGCAGCGCCAGACGCCGGGCTTCGGGGATCTCTGTGCCACATTCCTGGCAATAGTGTTCGCTTTCGCCGTGGCCGAGGGCCTGACGAGCACGTTGCACGGCATCATCTACGGTTGAATCGATTTGGTCCTGAACCGCGCCGTCCGCTGTCCATCCACCTGCCATGTTTACCTCGCTATTGAACCTGTGAATGTTTTCAATGCTGATTGGATAATATTGAGTGTAATCCAGGGCGTTTTTTATACAACTCGGTTTTCAGATAAAAAAAACAGGCTGGGGCAAGGCCCGCAACCTGTTGTGTCGCACAAAGATCAATAATACCTATCTTTCTTTATTCAATGTTGGATTCGATAAACCACAGGAACTTGTCCAGATCGCGCGATGCGGCGGTGAACATGTCTGCTGTGTCTTCATCCGGGACTTCCGTGATGGCTTGGCGGATGTCGTTGGCGACGGCTGCGTAACGATCGGCCAGCGCTTTCAGGTGCTCTTGCACGCTGTGAATATTGGTTGGATAGCTTTTCAGCGGGGTGGTGTCATTCACCACCTGTACTGTACCCAGCGCAACGCCGCCTAGTTGTACCACTCGTTCTGCAAAAGTATCTTGATGGTCGGTGATGGCGGTGCGGAAGCCGTCGAGCATTTCATGCACGGCAATAAAATTGGCACCACGCATATTCCAATGCGCCTGCTTGGTGATCAACGACAGATCGATAAACAGCACAACCTGATGGTTAAGCGCCTTGATTGCGGCCTGCTTGGTTTGTTCATCCACGTCATTACGTGTGTACAACAGGTCAGAAGATTTCGTTTTCACCAGTTTAGCGGTACTCATATAGATATCCTCTTCTTGATGGGTGTATACCCGTCGTCTTTCAAGCTGCAGCGTTGTTACCTGCACAGCTACGCGGCCCATCCCTGGGTTTCGCCCCTTCGGGGCCGCTGTGTACAGCGTTCAAATCTGTTCCCGACAGATTTGTCACCCCAGTCACTTACTAAACGTAAGCTCCTGAGGATGAGATAGCTTGTCGCCTAGCTGCAACTTGAAATCCATAGGGTATTCGTCCTATTTTTGCTACGGGGACAATTATAGCAGCTTAAATTTATTTTGCAGGGCGAAAAGGGCGATAAAATAAATAGGCAATAACCGCTGGCTATTTTACGTAGAAAGGCGTATGACATATTATTCGCTCTGTTACCTATTGATAATAAAGGTTTTTCAAGGTTGTTGATGATGGGGTTTAGATCCCCTGATAATAATGGACACCGATTGGAGGGATATTTCAATGCGCAATTATTGCAGGGTGTTTCTGAGTGTTGAAATAGGGATTGTTTTTTCCATTAATTCATATTGATAGCCAATTATCCCTAGGGTGTGCGCCGTAACTATTTTTTGTAAAATTACAGGTAGCTATGGATCGACGCTCTATTGAGCAAGGGCGCAGGTATTTTGACAGTATCGGTCTGTGTCTTGCCTTGGATGATATGCAGGGCAGCAAGACGCCCTATTTCGTAATGCGGCAGTTGTACCGTCGAGAGCGGCGGTAAGAATAGCTCGCCAATGCCGATCATATTGTCGTACCCCACGACTGCCACATCTTGCGGGATGCGCAGACCCTGCGCCAGTAGCGTCTGATAGACCATAAAGGCGATACGATCGTTGCCGCAAATGACCGAGTCGAACATCGGATTACCCTGCTTGATATGCGCTAGCACAATGGCTGGGATATCACGGTAGTGCTCATCGCCATACTCCATATAGAAATGCGTGAGGGTGTCGGGGTTGATACCCGCTTGCCGACAGGCGCGCTCCAGTCCCTGACGGCGGCGCAAGGAAGCAATATGTTGTTCTGGCAAGTGTAGGCAGAGTGGTTGACGATTACCTGCAGCGAGCAGAGCCTGCACCGCCTCGTACTGACCTTGTTCGTCGTCCGGAATGTAGCTGGCTACAGGCTCGTGCAAACTTTCACAGTTGGCCAGCACGCACGGGAGGGTGAGCAGTTTGGTCGGCAGCGGCACCTGGCGTAGCCCCATGGTGGTGTAGATGATGCCGTCTGGCCGGTGTGACAGCAGAAGGTCAACAATGGTATTTGGGTTATCGTCAGAGAACATATTTACCACGAAACTGTTCCAGCCATACGCCCGGGCGGTCTCTTCGATCGACAGAGTGATTTCCACCGAGAATGGCGTGGTAACAGTATCGAGAGCCAGCACCCCAATAGTATTCGGCGTAGCATGAGCACCGCGTATTTTTTTCGCTGACAAATCGGGAACGTAATTGGTCTCATTGATGGCGACCTGCACGCGTGCCAGGGTCTCAGGCTTTAGCCTTTCCGGGCTATTGAGCGCGCGGGAGACCGTCATGAGCGACACATTGGCCAGTTTCGCCACATCCTTTAGAGAAGCCATATCTATTACTCTCGTCATTACTCTCAGGTAACAGGCTATACGACGAAGTTACTGATGTAAAAGGTTCAGCGGCTATTCTGTCGTAGAAAGCGAAAGAACCGTAGCGAGTCATTTTTGATCGCGATCTCACTTTTTCAATGTTAACGTTAACTTTTGTGATTAACATCATGAATCTCAGCAAAACGATAAGCGCTTTTTTATTTGTTAACGTTACCATGCTAGCATTACTTCAACACGAGAATGCCATTATGAAAGCGCATCACTCTCATAGCTACCCACTACTCAGTGCATTACTGTTCTTCTTTTTCGTGTCCTGGTCCTCTACTGGCTCTTTACTCTCTATCTGGTTGCACCAGGAAGTGGGGCTGAAAGCGGGAGATACCGGTATTATCTACGCGGTGCTCTCTGTCTCCGCGCTATTTGCGCAAATCTTCTACGGTTTTATCCAGGATAAACTCGGCCTGCGTAAAAACCTGCTCTGGAACCTTACCGGGCTGTTAATCCTTTCCGGGCCTGCCTATTTGTTGTTTAGTTATCTTTTACAAATCAATATATTGCTCGGAAGCATCTTCGGTGGGATCTATATCGGCATAACCTTTAACGGCGGTATCGGCGTGCTGGAATCGTACACCGAACGCGTGGCGCGCCAGAGCCAGTTCGAATTCGGCAAGGCGCGGATGTGGGGATCGCTGGGCTGGGCGGTAGCGACGTTCTTCGCAGGGCTCCTGTTTAACATCAACCCGAAACTCAACTTCGCGGTCTCCAGCTGTGCCGGGCTGGTGTTCTTTATCCTGCTGGCGCGGCTGCGGGTGTCTTCTGCACCGCATGCGATGCAGGAGGCGGTGTCTGGTGGCAAAGTGAAGCTGGATGACGTGCTGCGTCTGCTGACGCTGCCGCGCTTCTGGGCGCTGGTGTTTTTCGTCATCGGTACCTGCATTTACGGCGTGTACGATCAGCAGTTCCCGGTTTACTTCTCTTCACAATTCCCAACGTTGCAGGAAGGCAACGCCATGTACGGTTATCTCAACTCGTTCCAGGTGTTCCTCGAAGCCGCCGGGATGTTCTGCGCCCCGTGGTTAGTGAACCGCATCGGCGCGAAAAATGGCCTGATTTTCGCCGGGATGGTGATGGCGTTGCGTATGGTGGCCTCCGGGCTGGTGGAAGGGCCGCTGCTGATTTCCATCACTAAACTGTTGCACGCGGTAGAGTTGCCGATCCTGCTGGTCGCTATCTTTAAATACAACAGCTTGAATTTCGACAAACGCCTGTCTGCCACCCTCTATCTGGTGGGGTTCGCCTGCACCAGCTCGGTTATCGCTTCGGTACTGTCGCCGCTGGCAGGCTATAGCTACGAAAAATACGGCTTTGCCCAGTCCTATCTGATTATGGGACTACTGGTGTTCTGCACCACCTTTATCTCCATCTTCCTGTTGCGCTCCAGTAAGTTATCTTCAGATCCTCTGATGTCGCAACCTTCCGCTATATGATTGAAAAGAGTAAAGCATATGACGTATTCAATATCCAAGGCTGAACAGGAACTGCAGGCTAAACGTGAAACGCTGAGCTTGCGCTGGTATCCGCGCTACCATCTTGCCGCGCGCGCGGGCTGGATTAACGATCCTAACGGTCTGGTCTGGTTTGACGGTTGGTATCACGCTTTTTACCAGCATCATCCGTATTCCACGCAGTGGGGACCGATGCACTGGGGCCACGCGCGCAGTAAAGATCTGGTTCATTGGGAGCACTTGCCGGTCGCGCTGGCCCCGGAAGGCCCAGAAGATAAAGACGGCTGCTTCTCTGGTTCGGCGGTTGTTGATGGCGACACCCTGGCGTTGATTTATACCGGGCATAAATTCCATGGCGACGCCAGCGATGAGGCTAACCTTTATCAGGTGCAGTGTCTTGCGACTAGCCGCGACGGGGTCTGCTTTGAGCGTCAGGGGATCGTGGTAGATACACCGCCGGGTCTGCACCATTTCCGCGATCCGAAGGTGTGGCGTGAAGGGGATAGCTGGTACATGATAGTCGGTGCTCGCGATGGCGAGACCGGCCAAGTGCGTCTGTATCGTTCCGCCGACCTGCATCAGTGGCACGATGCCGGAGTCCTTGATGAGGCGGAAAAAGAGATGGGTTATATGTGGGAGTGCCCAGACTTCTTCACACTCGATGATAAACGCATCCTGATGTTTTCTCCTCAGGGGATGGTGGCTGAAGGTTTCAACAACCGTAATCTGTTCCAGAGCGGCTATCTGCTCGGTGAATGGCAGCCGGGGCAGCCGTTTGTTCGCAAAAGCGAGTTTATTGAACTCGACCACGGCCACGATTTTTATGCACCGCAAAGCTTCCTGACTCCCGATGGCCGCCGCATCGTTATCGGCTGGCTGGATATGTGGGAATCGCCGTTGCCCGAACAGCAAGATGGCTGGGCGGGAATGCTCTCTCTTCCGCGAGAACTGAGCCTCGGCGCAGATAACCGTCTGCAAATGCGCCCGGCCAAAGAGGTAGAGGGTCTGCGAGGCGCGTGGTTCCCATGGCCAGTGAGTACGTTGAAAAATCAGCAGACCACGATGGTGGAAAACTGCGAGGCGATGGAGGTGATCCTAAACTGGGATTGTGCTAACAGCAGCGCAGAACAGTATGGCATCAGCTTCGGCGACGGTCTGCGCGTCTATGTTGATGCGCAGATGCAGCGTCTGGTTCTGGATCGCCGTTATCCGCAGTATGGCCTGTGCGGGGTACGAAGCGTACCGTTGACAGCAGGAGCATCGCTGAAACTGCGGTTGTTCTTTGATAGCTCTTCAGTGGAAGTTTTTGCTAATGATGGCGAAGCGTGCCTCAGTAGTCGTATTTACCCGGACGCTGCGCGCCGTGAGCTAATGCTATTTGCCTGGAGCGGTTCGGCCTCCCTATCCGAGGCGGGGGCCTGGCAGCTCGAATAATCTATTTTTATATGCCAGGGATGTGGAAAACAAAGTATTGCGCACGCTTGTACCGCATCCCGAACTCTTCAAGTCATAGGTTTTAAACGTGTTAATAACCCGTTTTATGTGACGGGCGGGTAATTATTGTCGTCATCATCGAGTTTCACCCATAAATATAAATTAAATAATAATGGATTAACGATGAAAAATAATGATGGTTTACATGTAAAAAAAGTCCGGGTCGGATGTTTGCTCACGTTTTTAGCAAGCGCTTGCGCGAACGCCCATGCACCTCTATCTATCGAGGAGCGTTTGGCGCACCTGGAACAGCGACTGAAAGAGACCGAGCAGCGGGCCGTCCGTGCGGAGACGGAGATTCGTGCGCTGAAACGGCAGGATACACCGGTAACGGTGGCCAGCGCGACGCCGACCGAGCCGGCATTACGGCTTAATGACTATGGCGAATTAAAATTCTATGGTGACGTTGAATTTAATATGGATGGCGCTAGCCGTACCGGCAGTCTGACCTCGTTGAAAACCAGCGCTAATAAAAACTGGGCGCCGGGCGATAAAGAACGCTGGGATATTAACGGGCGTATACTGCTTGGCTTTGATGGATTACGTAAAGGGTCGAATGGGAAATATGCCGGTTTCAGCGTACAGCCGCTTGCGGATATGAATGGCAAAATGAATCTTGATGATGCGGCATTTTTCTTCGGCCAGCAGGATGACTGGAAGATTAAAATGGGTCGTTTTGAGGCCTTTGATATGTTTCCGCTTAATCAGGATACCTTTATTGAATATTCTGGTAATACGGCCAACGACCTGTATTCCGACGGCTACGGTTACATTTACATGATGAAAGAGGGGCGCGGGCGCAGCAGCAGCGGCGGCAACTTCCTGTTCAGTAAAACACTTGATAACTGGTATTTTGAAGTGAATACGCTGGTGGAGGACGGCAGTTCGCTGTTTGTTGACCAGAACTATCACGGCAACGCGCTGGATAGCCGTAAAAACGTCGTTTACGTGCGCCCTGTAGCCGCGTGGCAATCCGGCGAGTGGTCGGTGGCTGCAGCGCTGGAGAGCAATCTCGTTAATAATGCCTACGGCTATCAGAATCAGCAGGGCCTTTGGGTCGACCAGTCCAGGCGTACCGGCTACGGTATGACCATGAGCTGGAACACGCTGAAAACTGATGCGCAGAACGGGGCGGTGGTGAACCTGAGCACCGCATATCTTGATGCGACGGATGAAAAGAACTTCAGCGCCGGTATCAATGCGCTATGGCATCGCGTTGAGCTGGGCTATATCTTCGCACATAACAAAATCGACCGTTTCAATATGGACAGTGTGAATGCTGAATGCGACGGCGATTGCGCGATCCTGGCACCGGGAAACTACGATATCCACACTATTCATACCTCCTGGCAATTGCCGAATATTATGGATATGCCAAACTTTAATACCTACCTCGGGGCTTATGCTTCCTGGCTAGATGCTTCGACGATAAATCCAGGTGACACCGATATGCGCTATGGCATGAGGGTGCGCTTCAAATATTTATTCTAAAATTGGGTGGTTAAGGAAACACTATGAAACTGTGGACAGTTGGCGATGCGGTAATCGATTTATTACCTCAGCCAGATAGGCAATATAAAGCTTGCGCTGGTGGTGCGCCGTTAAATGTTGCTGTGGGTGCAGCTCGCTTGGGATGTGATTGTGGTTTTATTGGCAGAGTCGGTGATGACCCATTTGGCCATTTTCTCCAGCAAACCCTCTATTCAGAGGGAGTCGAAACGCAGTATATACAATTTGATGAGCAATATCATACCAGTACCGTGCTGGTAGCGCTGGGGGATGATGGCGATCGCAGTTTTACATTTTTGGTAAATCCTTCTGCCGACCAGTTTTTATCCTCTAAAAATCTACCCGATTTTGATGATGATATATTGCACTTTTGTTCGTTGGCTCTGGTTGCCAAGCAGAGCCGTGAGACCTTGGTCAAGGCGATAAGTTTAATTAAGCAACGCGGTGGCATCTTGAGCTTTGATGTCAACCTGCGGGAGAAAATGTGGGGAAATCCACAGGAGATGCTGGCAACGGTAACTCAATTTGCTAATCAGTCAGATATTTTAAAACTCTCAGAAGAAGAATTATACTGGATAACCGGTACCACCCATGATGAAAAAGCGTTGGCAATATTAAAAAGATTTCCTTCTGGCCTTAAAATTGTTACCTGCGGTAGCCAAGGGGCTATCGTCTTATGGCAAGACTTGGTCATACACGTAGACTCGTACAAGGTGAACAGTTTAGATACGACGGGGGCAGGAGATGCCTTTATCGCTGGGCTGTTGGCAACTATCTCTCTCAGAAAGGGTTTGCAGGATTTTGAACAATTGCAATCAGCCCTGACGCAAGCCAGCGCCTGTGGCGCGCTGGCGACTACACAAAAAGGCGCTTTATCAGCATTACCCGATGCGGAGGGGGTTAAAAGTTTTATTGGATCTGAGCATAGACTGACATTTAAGGTTAATTCTATAAACCCTCATGAGTGAAATGCAGCAGACCTATTGTAATATAAGATGTCTATAAGTCAGTTAAAATGGATATCGACGCAAAGCATGAAAATTAACGTGGTGGGCACCAGCGGCAGCGGTAAAAGCACCGTTGCCCGCCAATTGGCGCAAAAGCTGGCCGTACCCTATATCGAGATGGATAAGCTTTACTGGCGGCCAAACTGGCAAAATGCCTCGAATGACGAGTTTTTGCAACTGGTCGAACAGGCGCTGGTATCAGCCCCTGCGGGGTGGGTATTAGATGGCAACTATACCCGGACCAAAGCCGTGAAGTGGCAGGAGGTTGACTGGGTTGTCTGGGTTGACTACGGATTCTGTCGCACGCTGTGGCAGGCGGTTCGTCGCGCAGCGGTGCGGGCTTGGCACCAGACTGAGCTATGGCCCGATACCGGCAATTGTGAGAGCTATCGCCGCTCTTTCTTTAGCCGTGAGTCGATCATCCTGTGGACCATCAAAACCTACCGCAAGAATCGTATAAAGTATCTGGCAGACCGGCAGGACCCAGCCAATCGCCATATTCGTTTTATCCAACTGCGCTCTCCGGCAGAAACAACGGCTTTTCTGGCTAGCCTCTGTTAGAGAGCTTTACTCGATTCAGCTTTTTATGTTCGTTAGGCCTGAGTTTCTGTTTTAGGCTGAATCTGCTTCAGCCTAAAACATGATCTTAATCTAATTAATTTGTCAGATATAAATCATTACTCATGATTTTTATTGCTGAACGTCACGCAATTTTTATTCTTTCCATCCTCATTATAGAAAAAGTGACCCTCATCGCATTTTAAAGTGGGCTAAGAACTTAGTTTGTGATGGCTTTGCTAAAACCATTCAGCTAACCAGGACGGAACAATAAATGAACAAGCTTACTGTACTTTCGCTCGCTATCTCTTTGATTTCTGGGTATGCCGGTGCTCAAACTATCGTATTGACCGACAGTGAGAACGGTATTGAACTTGGCAATTGGCGGATTGACAGCTCACAGCTGAAAATTCCCGCTCAGCGCTTCAGCTTGCAACAGCAAGTCTTGCATGGTGGCAAGCAAGAGGGATCGAAAGTCCTTACCCTGACCAGTGAGGGGTTGACCATCACTCTTAGCCCAACGCGCGGTATGGATATTCTGCATGTCAATGGTTCCGGCGTAAGGTTGGGGTGGGATTCGCCGGTGACCGAGGTGGTCAACCCGGCTTATATCAACCTGGAGAGTCGCAACGGTGTGGGTTGGCTTGACGGTTTTAACGAAATGATGGTGCGCTGCGGCTACGAATGGACCGGGCACCCGGGCGTAGAAAACGGCACGCTGTATACGTTACATGGGCGTGCAGGAAATACCCCGGCTTCCAAGGTGGTGGTAGAAATTGCAGAAAAAGCGCCGTATGAAATCCGTATCCGCGGTCTGCTGAAAGAAAATACCTTTAAGAAAAGTAATCTGGAAACCTGGACTGAACTGCGTTACATCCCCGGCACGCAACAGTTTACGGTTCACGATCGTCTAACCAATCATGCTGATTATCCGCGTGACTATCAGATTATTTATCACAGTAACTTCGGTAAGCCGCTGCTGGAAGAGGGAGCCGTGTTCAGTGCGGCAATCAAGGAGATTTCGCCGTTTAATGATTATGCCAAGGGCGGTTTGAAAAATTGGCATACTTACCAGGGGCCTACCAAAGGCTTCGATGAGATGGTGTTCAACATCGTGCCTTACAGTGATTCGCAAGGTAAAACCTTGGCGATGATGAACAACAAGAAAGGCGATCGGGGAGTTGCAATTGGTTTTGATACCCACCAGTTGCCGGTTTTGACGTTGTGGAAAAACACGGATACGGAACGCCAGGGCTATGTTACCGGGATTGAGCCAGGGACCAGCTATGCGTATCCGGTAAAAATCGAACGTGAACAGGGGCGAATCAAACAATTACAGCCTGGAAAGAGTACCGATTTCGAGCTGACTTACACTTTGCTGAAAAATGCTGAACAAGTAAAAGAGTACCAAAACAAGATAAAAACACTGCAAGGTGATCGTGAAGTTAAACTGGTCGAAACTCCGATTGCGGTGGAATAGCGTCTGGTGAGTGGTAGCCGGTCAAGCGACCGGCTCTTTGGCGTCAAAGCAGCAGTTCGTAGTGGACTTTCACCACCACTTTCTTGATATTTTTCGGCCTAGCTATCTGACAGCTGGGCTTGTGTGGCTCCAGCGGGAAGAAGATCACATACATGCCCGGCGTCAGGTACAGGGTTTGTGGGTTGCGTTTGATATCCAGCCATTGTAGATCTTTGCTTTCATCGTAAGGATCGCTGCTTTCCCAACTGTCTGGCAGGCCAAAATCGATCCGCTCTTCACCGCCGATCAGGATCTGGATATCCAGATACTCCTGGTGAAGCTCGGCGCGTTTATTTTCTGCCGGTTCTGTCATCAGCTCCATTACGTTCATATACACCCGATCGCCATCGATCTCATGCCGGCCCAACGGCAGGCCAGGCAAATCATACTGGCGTACGGTATTGAGGATATTGGCTAAAGCGGGTGAGAGGCCACGTCCGAAGCGGGGGTTGTACAAACTGCCATATATCATCCTGATTCTCCCAAATCATAAACACCTAAAAGACCTGCAATGAGTATGTCTATTATTGTTCAGGAAAAAAGTTAACTGGCTTGCAATCATGCAACATTTTGATCGTGGCGCCGGGGACTTGCTGCCAGGCGCCCGCGGGATCACGAGAGGCTTTCAACCTGTGGTTTGGGTTTGATGGTCAACGTGGCCCCCATGGAGGCGGTAATGATAGCGGCCAATGCCAGCCACTGTGTTTGGTTAAGATGCTCGTTGAGGAAGATCATGCCGGAAAGGGCGGCCATCGCCGGTTCCAGACTCATCAGGGTGCCAAAGGTGCGGGCAGGGATCTTGGGCAACGCGATAATTTCCAATGAGTAAGGCAACGCGGTAGAAAGCACTGCGACGGCCAACGCCACCGGGAGAATATCTACGTTCAACAGTGCGCTGCCGGCTTGCCAGGCACCGATCGGGCAAAACACCATGGCGGCGATCAATGAACCTACGGCTACGGTGCCCGGCCCGTGATCTCCACCCGCCTTCTGGCCGAAAATAATGTATATCGCCCAGCAGGCACCGGCACCCAACGCACAGGCGGCCCCGACGGGATCGATACTGCCCATATCGTGGCCAAGCGGTAGCAGGAACCACAAACCGGCGATGGCCAGCAGCACCCAGATAAAATCGATCGGGCGGCGGGAAGAGAACATCGCCACCGCCAGCGGGCCGGTAAACTCCAACGCCACCGCGATGCCCAGTGGCACCGTGCGTAATGAAAGATAAAACAGGTAGTTCATCGCCCCTAGTGACAGGCCATAGATCAGCAATGGCAACCGGCTACCGGCGGCGAAACGCATGCGCCACGGACGGAAAATGATAAACAGGATCAGCGTACCGATGCTCAGGCGCAGGGTGGTGATGCCTTCGGCACCCACCAGCGGGAACAGGCTTTTGGCTAATGAAGCCCCGCTCTGGATCGAGATCATCGCAATGATCAGTAAACACACGGGTACCAGCGTGGAAGACGCTTTAGTGGTTACAGACGAAGACATCCTTTCTGGCCTTATGGAACTCCCCAGCGTCTGGGAAAGATGGGTACAGGTGTTGCATAGTGTAAAGGAATTGACAGCAAGGTGTTGGCGAAAAGCGGGGTGCCGAGATGGATCTGTCAAAAACATGCGCCAACAGGGTTCAAACCCCCCAATAAGTGCGCTTTTTTTAAGAGTATTCTGGATATCACATAGGTGATTGGCGTCACAAAAAAGGGTAGAATGCATCGAAAGTATAGGAAAATTAGTATGATGGAGTGTTCTTGAAATCTCCTGTTACACGATATAAAGATTTAGACACTCTTTTAAAGGCAGAGTTTCACGCTAATTTTTGCTATATTTTCAATGTATGAGAAATTGAAGCACTTTAATAATAAAACGCGTTTGAGGTGGTTATGAAAAAAATTGCATGTCTTTCCGCAGTAGCAGCT
>NZ_JBKJYW010000047.1:0-13426 GCF_046715635.1 Serratia sp. (in: enterobacteria) | reverse complement strand
GATCGCGCGCGCGCGGTGCCGGGGTGAAGCCATTGGTGGCGGATTTACGAATGATGTCTTGAGATTGCATTGCCATAATTCGTCTCCGTTACACCTTTTCCACGTTAACCAGGAACGCCTTGAACTCTGGCGTTTGCGTATTGGCGTCGCCGACAAACGGCGTCAGCGTGTTGGCGATAAAGCCTTTCTTCGCCGCCCCTTCGTAACCCCAGTGGATAGGGATGCCGATGGTGTCCACGTCCTGACCATTCACCTGCAGAGTACGAATACGCTTGGTCACCACCGCCTTGGCCTTGATATAGCCACGGTTGGAGCTGACTTTAACCGTATCGCCCTGCTTGATGCCTTTCTTCTCGGCCAGCTTCTCGCCAATCTCCACAAACTGCTCTGGCTGAGTGATGGCGTTAATCAACGCATGCTTGGTCCAGTAGTGGAAATGTTCAGTCAGGCGATAGGTGGTACCGACATACGGGAACTTGTCGGATTTGCCCATCGTGGCCAGATCGTCTTTGAACACGCGCGCCGCCGGGTTGGACACCACATTCGGGTGCAACGGGTTGGTGCCGAGCGGCGTTTCAAACGGCTCGTAGTGTTCAGGGAACGGCCCTTCCGCCAGTTTGTCGAGGGCAAACAGGCGGCCCATACCTTCCGGCTGCATGATAAACGGCCCGACGTCGCTGCCCGGTGCGGCGGCGCTGTAGTCCGGGATATCCACCCCGCCCCACTTGGCACCGTCCCACTCCAGCAACTGGCGTTTGGCATCCCACGGTTTACCCGCTGGATCCGCAGACGCACGGTTATACAGGATGCGGCGGTTCAACGGCCATGCCCAAGCCCAGCCCAGCGTGTTGCCAAGGCCAGAAGGATCGGCATTGTCACGGCGCGCCATCTGGTTGCCCGCTGGCGTCCAACTGCCTGCGAAGATCCAGCAGCCACTCGCCGTGGTGCCGTCATCACGCAGGTGCGCGAAGGTACTGAGTAGTTCGCCTTTCTTCGCCAACACTTTGCCGTCTGGATCGAGAACATCCGCCAGTGCCCGGCCATTGTTCTCCATCGCCACTTCTTCTGGCGCTGGATTGTTCGGGGTCAGGTAATCCCAGGACATGTTCAACAACTGCTCAGGGACCGCACCGCCGTCACGGGTGTACATTTCGCGCAGGCGCATCAGCAGCCCCGCCAGAATTTCACCGTCGTTCAGCGCTTCCCCTGGGGCATCGGCCCCTTTCCAGTGCCATTGCAGCCAGCGGCCAGAGTTAACGATTGAACCGTTCTCTTCGGCAAAGCAGGTGGATGGCAGGCGGAATACTTCGGTCTGGATCTTCGATGGGTCGACATCGTTGAACTCACCGTGGTTCTGCCAGAAGTTGGAGGTCTCGGTGTTCAGCGGATCGATGGTCACCAGGAACTTCAGCTTGGCCAGCGAGGCCACCACTTTGTTCTTGTTCGGGAAGGAGGCAACCGGGTTAAAGCCTTGGCAGAGATAGCCGTTAACTTTCCCCTGCGACATCATCTCGAAGTATTGCATGACATCGTAGCCTTTGTCCCACTTCGGCAGCCAGTCAAAGCCCCAGCTGTTGTCCTTCTGCGCTTTATCGCCGTAGAAGCTCTTCATCATGCTGACGAAGAATTTCGGGTAGTTGCTCCAGTAGTTGACCTGGCCCGGCAGCAGCGCCTTCGGCGTGTTGGCTTTCAGGTAGGTATCCAGATCGGCCTGTTTCTCCGAAGGCAGCGTCATATAGCCCGGCAGGCTTTGTGACAGCAGGCCCAAATCGGTCAGACCCTGGATATTGGAGTGCCCGCGCAGGGCGTTCACGCCACCACCCGCCATGCCCATATTGCCAAGCAGCAGTTGGATCATCGCCATGGTGCGGATGTTCTGCGCACCGACCGAGTGCTGTGTCCAGCCCAGGGCGTAGAGGAACGAGGCCGTCTTGTCGCTGGCGCTGGTTTCGGCGATATATTCGCACACCTTGAGGAAATCTTCGGTTGGCGTGCCGCAGATGTTGGTTACCACCTCTGGCGTATAACGGCTGATGTGCTTTTTCAGCAGGTTCCACACGCAGTTCGGATCCTGTAGCGTAGTATCACGCTTGGCGAAGCCGTTCTCGTCGAGCTGGTAGTTCCAGGTGGTTTTATCGTATTTGCGATTTTCCGCGTCGTAGCCGCTGAACAGGCCGTCGTCAAAGGTGAAGTCTTCCCGCACCAGCAGGCTGGCGTTGGTGTAGGCATCCACGTATTCGCGGTTAATCTTGTTATTACTGATCAGGTACAGCAAAACGCCCGACAGGAAAGCAATGTCGGTACCTGAACGGATAGGCGTGTAGAAATCCGCCACGGATGCAGTACGGGTAAAGCGCGGATCGATGACGATCAGCTTGGCTTTATTATGAATTTTGGCTTCCATCGCCCAGCGGAATCCCACTGGATGCGCTTCTGCCGCATTACCACCCATGACAATAATTAAGTCGGCGTTCTTGATATCAACCCAGTGGTTGGTCATCGCACCGCGACCAAATGTTGGAGCAAGACTTGCTACCGTTGGTCCGTGTCAGACACGCGCCTGGTTATCTACGGCAAGCATGCCGAGAGCGCGACTAAATTTTTGGGTCAGCATACCGGTTTCGTTGCTGGAGGCCGAAGCACACAGCATCCCGGTGGAGAGCCAACGGTTTACCGTTACGCCAGCGGCGTTGGTGGCTTCGAAGTTGGCATCACGGTCTTCTTTCATCAGTTTGGCGATGCGGGTGAAGGCGTCGTCCCAACTGATGCGTTGCCACTTGTCTGAGCCTGGAGCGCGATATTCAGGGTATTGGAGACGGCTTTCGCTGTGGATGAAATCCACCAGACCTGCACCTTTCGGGCACAGTGCACCACGGTTTACCGGATGGTCTGGATCCCCTTCGATATGGAAAATACTCTCTTTGGCGTTTTTGGCGCCATCACCAAGGCTGTACATCAACAGCCCACAGCCGACGGAACAATACGTGCAGGTATTACGGGTTTCACGGGCGCGCAGCAGTTTGTACTGCCGGGTTTCCGCTAGTGCCACCGCAGGGCTAAAGCCCAGTGCGGCCACCGTGGTTCCTGCCATACCGCCAGCGCAGATCTTAAAGAACTGCCTTCTGCTGACCTGCATGGGGGGTCTCCTTTCTCTCTCGTGTTGTCACATTGTTTCAAATGACGCTTTCCCCCTGAAAGCGGGAAGCGCTAAAATCACTATTCTTATGTGGGTATTGGCCAAATAGGCCGCAACGGCGCCGCAATAATACCATAGCAGGCGTAGGGTTGTTACAAACAGGTGCCAGGAAAGTGAACAAAATTAACCAAGAGCAGCCCACAAATGTGAACGCGCTCACGGGCCTGATCCAGGCTCCGGTGTACCAGCGCGGGCAACTGACCGCCACAGAGCAAGATTGGCTCGCCGAAGAGGTGCCGGTCGCGCTGGTGTATAACGGCATTTCTCACGTGGTGATGATGTGTACGCCAAAGGATCTGGAGGCGTTCGCCCTCGGTTTTTCCCTGTCGGAAGGAATTATCGACTCGCCACGGGATATCTTCAGTATAGAGGTTAATCCCACCTGCAACGGCATGGAGGTACAAATTGAGCTTTCCAGCCGCCGCTTTGCCGGGCTGAAGGAGCGCCGTAGAGCGATGGCGGGCCGCACAGGCTGCGGCGTTTGTGGCATCGAACAGCTGGCGGATATCTTCCGGCCAGTAACACCGTTGCCCTTTACCCAGACCTTTTCCTTGGCCAATCTCGATCGCGCCCTCGGTCAGCTACGCCAGGTACAGAACGTCGGCCAGCTGACGGGCTGCACCCACGCCGCAGGCTGGATCTCACCACAAGGTGAGCTGCTGGGCGGCTGCGAAGACGTTGGCCGCCATGTGGCGTTGGACAAGATGATAGGCATGCGCGCTAAACAGGGCTGGCAGCAAGGGGCGATCCTGGTTTCCAGCCGGGCCAGCTACGAGATGGTGCAAAAATCCGCCATGTGCGGCGCCGAGATCCTGTTTGTGGTCTCTGCCGCCACCTCGCTGGCGGTGGAAATCGCCGAGCGCAGCAACCTGACATTGGTGGGTTTTAGCAAGCCTGGCCGGGCAACGGTGTTTACTCATCCGCAGCGTATTACCGATTAAAGGTTAAATCCACATCTTTTGTAGGGCATTGATAATCATTTTCAATATCATTTAATTAATTATAATGCATCATACTGCTTACGCGGTGCTCACATTTTGCGCCGCCCTACACTACTGGAGATGATGATCATGAGTTATTCACTGCCATCCCTACCTTATGCTTACGACGCACTAGAACCGCATTTCGACAAGCAGACGATGGAAATCCATCACACCAAACACCATCAGACCTACGTCAACAATGCTAACACCGTGCTGGAAGCTTACCCTGAGCTGGCTTCGCTGAGCGTAGAAGAGCTGATCCAGGATCTGGATAAAGTCCCTGCTGACAAGCGCACCTTCATGCGCAACAACGCGGGCGGCCACGCTAACCACAGCCTGTTCTGGAAAGGTCTGAAAACCGGCACCACGCTGGGTGGCGATCTGAAAGCCGCTATCGAGCGCGATTTCGGCAGCGTAGAGAAATTCCAGGAAGAGTTCGAGAAAGCCGCCGCCACCCGTTTCGGTTCTGGCTGGGCTTGGCTGGTGCTGAAAGGCGACAAGCTGGCCGTGGTGTCTACCGCTAACCAGGACAGCCCGCTGATGGGCGAAGCCGTCTCCGGCGCTTCAGGTTTCCCAATCGTTGGCCTGGACGTGTGGGAACACGCTTACTACCTGAAATTCCAGAACCGTCGCCCTGACTACATCAAGGCATTCTGGAACGTGGTGAACTGGGACGAAGCGGCCAAACGCTTCGCCGAAGCCAAGAAATAATTTGGCGTTCCCCTATGGATTTCAAGTTGCAGCTAGGCGACAAGCTTACTCATCCCCAGGAGCTTACTTTTCTTAAGTGACTGGGGTGACAAATCTGTCAGGAACAGATTTGAACGCTGTACACAGCGGCCCCGAAGGGGCGAGACCCAGGGATGGGTCGAGTAGCTAAGTGCAGGTAACAACGCTGCAGCATGAAAGACGACGGGGATATCTCTGATGATGCCCGCTGATGCGGGTATCTTTTTGCCCAATGTCCGCTAAAGTTTAACCGCCCCTTGCCGATGCTTTGTTCAATTGACTAACGCCTAAAGAGGGAAAAATCATGGCGGCATTGAAAGCTTTGGCAGGAAAAATCGTTCATCTCACCGTGGGTAAAAAGCTCGGACTCGGATTCTCCCTGATGTTGATACTGGCGATCGTTATCGCTGGCACCGGAATAACCTACCTCAATCTTATTGAATCACGTAGCAACCGCATTGATTTCAGCTACCAACTGACGGGTGAAATCAGTCAGGCGAAATACTACCGCGCCATGTTCAGCCAAAAATACAATCCTGAGTTCCTTGAGCGTAACCGCAAGCATATCGAGAACGCGTCACAGTTGGCCAGCCATGCGCAAAACCTGAATTGGGACGCGCAAAGCCGCAAGGATCTGGAGCTCTTGGTGGTGTTGCTGGGTAACTATGAGCAACAACAGAAAATGTTTGCCAAAGCCGTGGCGGATAAAGACGCGGTGCGAGCGAGCTGGAACATGTCTGAAGTGCAAGACAGCCTGAGCCAGGTTGAACGTCAGTTGGGTGCTACCGATCTGCAACTGGCGTTTACCCAGTTGAACCAGAAATTGACCCAGATCCGCTACTATGCCCGTGGCCTAGTGCTGCAATCCAATCGCGACGCCGAAACCCCGCTGCTCAGCGCTATCGACGACGCCCGCAGCGCCGCCAACACGCTCAGCCAACGCCTGAACGAGTCACAGCGCCCGTTGCTACAACCTCTGTTGACCGTGCTTGACGAGTATAAAGGCCACATCGCAGCCTACCTGCCGGCCGTTGAGAATGAGATCAAGATCAGTAAACAGTTGGGCGGTTACGCTGACGAGATCGGCACGCTGGTTAACAATTTCATGAAGGATGAGTTAACGCAGACGCACAACAATATCGATACCGCACAGTGGCAGATGGCGTTCACCACGGCGATCGCTATTCTTGCTGGCCTGCTGATATCATGGCGTATCACGTTACAAATCACCCGTCCGCTGCACAGCACATTGATGCTGGCAGAACGCATTGCCAAGGGTGATCTACGCCAGGCACAAACCAGCACTCGCCGCGATGAACTGGGCCAGTTGCTCAATGCCGTCGCCGCGATGAGCCAGAACCTGCGCGATATGATTGAGAAAATCCAGATGGGGGTCAGCCAGGTTTCCACTGCCGCCGGGGAAATCGCCGCAGGTAATACCGATCTCTCTTCACGTACCGAACAACAGGCCGCAGCGGTGGAAGAAACCGCCGCCAGCATGGAACAGCTCACCGCCACGGTGAAGCAGAATGCCGACAACGCCCATCACGCCAACCAACTGGCGACCGATGCCTCACAAACCGCACAACAGGGCGGTAAACTGGTCAGCAATGTCGTCAGCACCATGCGGGATATTTCCAACAGTTCGCAGCGGATCGCCGAAATTACCACCCTGATCAACGGTATTGCCTTCCAGACCAACATCCTGGCCTTGAACGCCGCCGTAGAGGCCGCCCGTGCAGGCGAGCAAGGGCGCGGTTTCTCGGTTGTCGCCAGCGAAGTGCGTAATCTGGCTCAACGCAGTGCCCAGGCGGCGAAAGAAATCGAAGGGTTAATCACTGAATCAGTCAGCCGAGTGCAGAGCGGTACCGCACTGGTGGAAGACACCGGCAACACCATGGAGCAAATCGTCCGCTCGGTCACCCATGTGCGTGATATCATGGCGGAAATAGCCGCCGCCTCCGACGAACAGACCAGAGGCATCGCGCAGATTGGTCAGGCCATCGTGGAAATGGATCACACCACTCAGCAAAACGCCGCGCTGGTGGAAGAGTCTGCCGCTGCCGCCGATTCGCTCGAAGAGCAGGCCGAGATGCTGCTGCAAAGCGTCTCGGTATTCCGTCTGGCGGATAAGGCTGCGCCAGTGGAAACCAAAGCCACCCAGCTCAAATCGCCATCGATGGCCAAACCGAGCACCAGCGCCGAAGACAACTGGACGACCTTCTAATCCCTCCCCCCCGCCCGGTGAGTTCCGGGCGGGTTATTCTGTTCCTCCCCCTCGACTCAGGCTATGCTAGACAGCATTAACGAGCGTGAATGGAGGCTAGCATGCACCACCCAGACGTCTATCTCGGTTCGATTCAACCTTATGAAGGTGGCCGCCCCAGCGCTATCGCCAAACGCCTGGTGGAGGGTACGCTGAAGCTTACCCCATTGGGTCTGGCAGGCGATGAGCAGGCAGAAAAAAGCTACCACGGCGGGCCAGATCGCGCCCTTTGCCACTACCCACGCGAACACTACGATCACTGGCGTGAACAGTTCCCCGCTC
This sequence comes from Serratia sp. (in: enterobacteria), assembly GCF_046715635.1. GTDB lineage: Bacteria > Pseudomonadota > Gammaproteobacteria > Enterobacterales > Enterobacteriaceae > Chania. The sequence goes on along the minus strand of NZ_JBKJYW010000047.1, from coordinate 5,970 downwards.
AAGCCGAACAGTTCTGCGCGCCCGCCTTTGGTGAGAATATTTCGACCCTCGGCCTGACCGAACATAATGTGTTTATGGGGGATATTTACCGCTGGGGCGAAGCGCTGATCCAGGTGACCCAACCGCGCTCTCCGTGTTTCAAGCTCAATGACCATTTCGCTATTAAAGACATTTCGGTGCTGATGCAGCAAACCGGCCGCTGCGGCTGGCTGTATCGCGTGGTGTCGTCCGGATTGGTCAGTGGCGATCAGCCGCTGGAACTGGTGACCCGCAATAGCGATGTTTCCGTCGCACAAGCGATCGGCATCGCCTGGCACATGCCGTTCGATGAAGAGCAATACCGTCGTTTACTGTCGGTCGCAGGGCTGTCGGCCAGCTGGAGCAAAACCATGCTGACTCGCATCACCAGCGGCAAAATCGAAGACCTCAACCGCCGTCTGCTTGGCCGTTAATCAGCACCGGGCAGAGGATATCCATCGACCTGGATTTGGGAGTTGCGTTATGGCTACATCGCCTCATTCCATTCATCACGCGGCCGCAGCCGGCTATCAGGCCAACGCAGATCGCTACGTTTTGGGCCGCCCGGATTATCCGGCGGAGATCGCCGATTGGCTGCGCGAGGTACTTGAGCTACAGCCCGGTAAGACCGTTATCGATCTGGGCGCAGGCACCGGCAAGTTCACTCCGCGCCTGCTGGAGACCGGTGCCAACGTCATCGCCGTTGAACCGGTGGCGCAGATGCTGGAAAAACTGGCGGCAGCATTCCCTCAGGTGAAAACGCTGGCAGGTACCGCCGAATCACTCCCGCTGCCGGACGAGTCGGTGGATGCCGTGGTGTGCGCGCAATCTTTTCACTGGTTTGCCACACGTCAGGCACTGGCGGAAATTCAGCGTGTACTGAAACCCGGCGGCAAGCTTGGCCTGGTATGGAATATGCGTGACGCGCGGGTTAGCTGGGTGCGTAAGCTCAATCAGATAGTCGATCGCCACGAAGGGGATGCTCCGCGTTTTTATACCGGTGAATGGCGCAGGCTGTTCCCTTACCCGGGCTTTGCCCAGTTGCAGGAACAAGTGTTTATGCTGGGGCATAGCGGAGCGCCGGAAGATGTGATTTATAACCGCGTGCGTTCCACCAGCTTTATCGCCGCGTTGCCGCAACAGCAGCAGGAACAGGTGATCGAACAGATCCGCCAATGGGTGGCAGAGGAAGAGGAACTGCGGGGGAAGGAAACGCTCACGGTGCCTTACCAGACCTGCGCGTTCTTTACGACCAAGGCCTGAGCTTACCCCTCACCCTAACCCTCTCCCACAGGGAGAGGGGACCGATCGAGTGTGCTTGAAACTATAGTGACTCACCTTGGCTCAGGGGCGATCGAATTTGCGGAAGCTATCTTCTCTCTCCCAAAAGAGCTGGGGCTATCAGCTCCCTCTCCCTGTGGGAGAGGGTTGGGGTGAGGGGTTCAGAACGCTTTTTTGGCGTAACCGGTAACCACTTTCAGGCCCATCTCACGGCCAAGTGCGGTCATTGGATGCACCACGATCAGGCCACGGGCGCTTTTCTTCAGCGTGCCCAAATCCGCCTGCTCTTTCTTGGTGATTTCACGGCTGAACGGCAGTTGGCTCAACTTCTGCGCTTCCGCACTCAGTTTTTCCACGCGCACGTTTTTCAGGCGCTCAATCTCAGTCTTCAGCTTCTCTTTTTCTTTGAGATGTTGCGCAATCAGGTCGGTGTTACCCTGCTGGATCACCACGGTGTCTTTATGGTTCAGTGCGTCCAGCAAATCGCTCAGGCGCTTAATCTCGGCTTTTTCTTTCTCTTTCATCGTCTCTGGCCTGTTTTGTTCTATGGCGTAAAAATTATTTCGCTAGTGTAGCAAAATGCACGGCAGGTTACTCCTCACCTTGCGCAATTCCCGCAGGCAGGCCGCTCATCTCGCAGGCTTTTGCCCCCACCCGCGCCAGCGCCTGGGTATAACGGGCGTTAAACGGGTAGCAGCAGGAGAGCCGCAGCCCATTATGATAACGCCCACTTGGAGAATATAGCGTACCGGGCGTCAGGCAGATTTGCTCATCCAGCAATTGATGGAACAGCGCCACCGTGTCTACCCCTGGTGGGAACTCCACCCAGAACACAAATCCACCGGCAGGTTGGGTAGCCCTTGTCCCGCGTGGGAAATGGCGGGCAATCAGCGCTCTGGCCTCTTCCACCTGCGCCGCATAGCGTTTACGCAAATTGCGCAGATGATGATCGTATCCCCCCGCCTCCAGGAACATGGCCAGCGTTTCCGACAGCAAGTGCGACTCCGACATCGAAGACACCGCCTTCAGCTTGCGCAGCGCCTCACTGAAACGCCCACCAACCACCCAGCCGATGCGGAAATCCGGTGCCAGCGTTTTGGTGAAGCTGGAGCAAAACAGCACCCAGCCGTCGCTATCGAACGCCTTCACCGCCGGGCTAAGCGCGCTGCCAAATTGCAGCTCGGCATACAGCCCATCTTCGATCAGCGGCACTTGATGATCGTTCATCAGCCGTGCCAACCGTTTTTTCGACGCCAGCGGCATGGTGCAGCCCAGCGGATTCTGTATCGTTGGCATGGCGATGACCGCATTCAGTCGTTTCTCCTGCAGCAGCAATTCGAGCGCATCCAGCGACAGGCCATGCTGCGGGTCGGTGGGGATTTCCAGCGCTTTCAGCCCCAGGCTGGCGAGCAGCGGCAGCAGGTAAAAATAGGTCGGCGACTCCAACCCCACGCAGTCGCCCGGCTTGGTGGTCACTCTGAGCGCCAGCTGCAAGGCTTCCATGCAACCGTGCGTCAGCGTGATGTCACTCGGCTCCAGTAGCATGCCCAACGTCATCGAGCGCCGGGCGATCTGCTGGCGCAATCGCAGGCTGCCCGGCGGCAAGGCGTATTGGCCAATCAGATTAGGCTGGCGGCGTAACTGTGATGACAACATCCGCCCCAGCTTGCCGCCGGGATAAAAATCCACGGTTTGCGGACAGGCGAGCGACAAATTGGTGAAGGCCGGGTTCTGCTGGGCGGCGAAAACCGTATCGATCAGGGCCAGCACATCATCCGCCGGCTGTTCTACCCGGTTACTGGGTGCCGACGCCGTTTTCAATGCAGGCAAGGTCGCCCGCACGTAAAAGCCAGACTGTGGTCGCGCCTCAATCAGCCCCCGGTCTTCCAGTTGGCGATAGGCCGCCACCACGGTATTGATGCTAACACTGTGGCTCTGTGCGCAGCGGCGTACCGAAGGCAAGCGGCTACCGGGCGGTAAAGTGCCACGATGAATAGCGGCCGCCAAAGTCTCCGCCAGTTGCAGGTAGCGGGTTTCTGGGATCTCATCAAGCAGGGTCACAGTTTCTCTCCAGGTAATGGGTACAGTTCAAAATTATCGAAACTGTAACCATAACAATATCTGATTTCTGGTTCTGTCACCATCGGTCGACAGCCCTTATGCTGATGTTCACCCCCAATCATGTATGGAAAACCTCATGCTGGACTCTGCGTTTATCAGTTATGTGACCGTGATGTCGATTACCCCTGGCCCCAATAACCTGCTGCTGGCCTCGTCCGGCGTCAATTTCGGCCTGCGACATACCCTGCCGATGGTGTTTGGTATCAGCCTGGGCTGTGCAACACAGTTAGCCCTCACCACGCTATTGCTGGCGCTGATCCTTAACTGGGCCGATACCATTCGCTTTCCGCTGGCGGTGATGGGCTGTGCGTACCTGCTGTGGCTATCGTGGAAACTGTACAGGGCGGCCTCACCGGATGCTAAACAGCAAGCGCAGCCAATGCGCTTTATCGGTGGAGCCTTGTTCCAGGCAGTGAACCCGAAAGCCTGGCTGATGGCCATCAACGTAGCGATCCTGTTCACCCCCCATGAAGGAGCGACGCTGCATCAAACGCTGTTAACCATCGCAGGCTTTACCGCGGTGAATATCCCCTGCATCTTGATCTGGGCGCTGATGGGCGATCGGCTACGCCACGCTCTGCGTGTTACCTGGAAACTGCGGTTATTTAACGGCGTGATGGCGGGCTTGATGGCAACAACCGCATTATGGCTGCTGTTTGACGAGTGGCGTGCGCTGATGGCTTAAGGTTTTTGAGCACCGAGCGGGGAGAGCCGGGAGGGCTGTTTGGCACCGATTTCCGCCAGCAGCTCGGTAATCGACAGCACCATGGTGGAACGCACCATCTGCTGGTAACGCTGGTGTTGCATGGCGATCAGCGACTCGTCCGCCTCGCCGGGCTGTAGAAACGTGGGGACCGGCGGCAAGGCGCTGACGCAGTGGAGCTCACCGAAGGGGCCAAGAATTTCATCATCAATAAAGCGATATTCCGAACCGTCGTGGTTCAGCTCTTCACGCATCGCCATCAGCAGTTCGGCATCTTCGTATTCATGGCGGGATATCACCCCCAGCCCGTACATCAGCTTCAGACGAACCGAAAGCTCACCAAGCGGCCCGGCACCGGACAACAGAGGTTCGACGGCATATTTCACCGCATAGTCATCTTTACGGAAAACCTGCACCACCAGGACGTTAAGCGCTTCTGCCAGCAGCTCGACCGCTGCGATCAGAAAACTGCGCACCGTCTTGCCTGCGTTCAACTTTTCCAGAACCTTGTTTTCGAATGCCTGTGTCTCGATCATCTTCGCTTTTCGAATCGCGTGGGTGGTGTGATCACTCGGGCGCTCCCCGTTAACCGCAGGGAGTGAGCCCGAATGGGGGGCAAAGACGCCTTGCCCCCTCACCCTACCCCTTATCCGTGGGGAAAGGGAACGGGTTTGCTTACACTGGTTTGATATCACAGCGTTTACTGCATGGCGTTATACACAGCAACCGCCTCTTCCACAACCTTGCTGTCGGCTGGTAAACCGGAAATTTGCGCCAGCGCGGCTTTTGGACCCAGTTTTGCCAGCAAGTCTACCAGCTCTTGTGCCTGTGGGTCCTGCTCGCTGCGGTAGCTCATGGCGGCGGCAATCCCCTGGATCAGGTTGGCGTGCGGCAAGCCGTATTCCAACGTGCCCAACAGCGGCTTGATCAGGCGATCGCCCGCGCTCAGTTTGCGCAGCGGCTGACGGCCCACGCGCTCTACGTCATCATGCAGATACGGGTTTTCGAAGCGGGACAGGATTTTGTTGATGTAGGCGGCATGCTTGTCGGCGTCGAAATCGTAGCGCTTGATCAGCACTGCACCGCTCTCTTCCATCGCGCCCTTGACCACCTGACGGATGGCCGGATCGAGGATCGCATCACGGATAGTCAACAGCTTGGCGCGCTGGCCCAGGTAAGCGGTGATCGCATGGCCGGTATTGAGGGTAAACAGCTTACGCTCCACAAACGCCATCAGGTTGTCGGTCAATTCCATGCCAGCGATGGCTGGCGGTTGACCCTTGAATTGGGTCTGATCGACGATCCACTCGCTGAAAGTTTCTACCGTCACTTCCAACGGATCGTTGCTGCCCGCCTCGGCTGGCGGCACGATACGGTCCACGGCGGAATCGACAAAGCCGATATGCTGCTCAACCCAAGCCTGCTCACCCTGTGGCAGTACATCGAACACGTGCTGCTTAAGTTGGCTGGTACCACGCACCATGTTTTCACAGGCGATGATGTTCAGCGGCTGGGTATTGCCTTGCTGATGGCGCAGGATCAGGCCGTTAGCGATAGTCCCGGCAATTCTCGCGAGGATCTGCGGGCCAACGGCCGTCGTGACGATATCGGCCTGGGCAATCAGGGCCACCGCCTCTTCGCTACCGCTGTTAACGGCACTGACGTTATTCACCTCTTCAACGCGCGCCTGCTCGCCCACCACATGTACCTGGTAGCTTTGGCGTTGGTTCAACGCGTCCAGCACCGTCTGGTTAACGTCAGCAAAAGTCAGTTCGGCGTGCGCGTCGGCAAGCAGTTTGCCAATAAAGCCACGGCCAATATTGCCGGCTCCGAAGTGTAATGCTTTC
>NZ_JBKJYW010000046.1:0-3583 GCF_046715635.1 Serratia sp. (in: enterobacteria) | reverse complement strand
TCCCCGCTGGCCTGCTGAGCCAATACTTCCCGTTGCAATATCAGCGCGTGATGGAACGCAAGCTGGCGAAACAGCCCCACGCACTGATGATCGACAAAATTCAGGATGTGCTGCGCGCTTATCGCTTTGGTTGTACTCCCGCTGAACAAGCCAAAAATACCGAGGAGATGGCCCATGCATAACAGCCAACTGTTCGTTCGCACCGGCATCAGCTTTGCCGACGCGCAGCAGGCGCTGGAGCACATTGGCCTCACCATGCTCAACGCCGGAGTCGTTAACGATAGCTACCCGCAGGCATTGTTGGCGCGTGAGAGTGCTTATCCCACCGGCATCGCCCTTGAGCAGCACGCGGTCGCCATCCCCCATTGTGAAGCGGAGCATGCACGTGTTCCGGCTATTTATCTGATCCGCCCTGACCAGGCAGTGCCCTTCGCGCAGGCGGATGATGACGGCACGATAGACGTTGCACTGATCATCGCGCTGATCGTCACCGACCCGGCGGCGCAGTTGGTTTTACTGCGCACGTTGTTTGGCCAGTTGCAGCACCCCGAGTTTATCAATGCGCTACTGACCGTCCCCGAGGACCAATTGGGCGAAATTTTTGCCCAGCGGGTTTTCACTTCGCCCTCCCGACCACAACAAAAAACAGAATATGAAGGAGCCACACTGTGAAACGTAAAATTATCGTTGCCTGCGGCGGTGCCGTTGCCACCTCGACCATGGCCGCAGAAGAGATCAAAGAGTTGTGCGCGGAGCACAATATCGAGCTGGACTTGGTGCAGTGCCGCGTGACCGAGATTGAAACCTATATGGACGATGCCGACCTGATCTGCACCACCGCCCGCGTCGACCGGCAGTTTGGCGATATCCCGTTGGTCCACGGCATGCCGTTTATTTCCGGCGTCGGCATCGATGCGCTGAAACAAAAAATACTGACCATTCTGACGGAGTAGCCCATGTTTACCGACATCATGCGTTATATCCTCGATCTCGGCCCTACGGTGATGCTGCCCATCGTGATCATCATCTTCTCGCTGATTTTAGGGATGAAATTAGGGGATTCATTTAAATCCGGCATTCATATCGGCATCGGTTTCGTTGGTATCGGGCTGGTCATTGGCCTGATGCTGGACTCGATCGGCCCGGCGGCAAAATCGATGGCCGAGCAGTTCCAGATCAACCTGCACGTAGTGGATATCGGCTGGCCAGGCTCGTCACCCATGACCTGGGCCTCGCAGATTGCCCTGATCGCCATCCCGGTAGCAATTGCGGTCAACATCGTGATGCTGCTGACGCGTATGACCCGCGTGGTTAACGTGGATATCTGGAACATCTGGCACATGACCTTTACCGGTGCCATGGTGCATCTGGCCACCGGTTCATACTGGCTGGGTATGCTGGGCGTGGTGGTGCATGCCGCCTTCGTCTACAAGCTGGGGGACTGGTTCGCCAAAGATACCCGCGACTTCTTCGGGCTGGAAGGGATTGCCATTCCGCACGGCACCTCCGCCTATATGGGGCCGATCGCCGTACTGGTGGACACCATTATCGAAAAGATCCCCGGTCTGAACCGCATTCACTTCAGCGCAGACGACGTACAGAAACGCTTTGGTCCGTTCGGCGAGCCAGTGACCGTCGGCTTTGTGATGGGGCTGATTATCGGTGCGCTGGCCGGTTATGACCTGAAGGGCATTCTGCAACTGGCGGTGAAAACCGCTGCCGTGATGCTGCTGATGCCACGGGTGATCAAACCGATCATGGATGGCCTGACGCCCATCGCCAAACATGCCCGTAAACGCCTGCAAGCACGCTTTGGTGGCCAGGAGTTCCTTATCGGCCTCGATCCGGCGCTGCTGCTGGGCCATACCGCCGTGGTCTCCGCCAGCCTGATTTTTATCCCGCTAACCATTCTGATCGCCGTGATCGTCCCAGGTAACCAGGTGCTGCCGTTTGGCGATCTGGCGACCATCGGCTTCTTTGTAGCCCTAGCCGTGGCGGTGCATCAGGGCAACCTGTTCCGCACGCTGATCTCGGGCTTTATCATCATGAGCATCACGCTGTGGATCGCCACCCAAACCATCGGGCTGCATACCCAACTGGCTGCCAATGCCGGTGCCTTGAAAGCGGGCGGCGTAGTGGCCTCAATGGACCAAGGCGGCTCACCGATCACCTACCTGCTGATCCAACTGCTCACCTGGCAAAACGTGGTGGGTCTGGTGGTTATCGGCGTCATTTACGCCATCGGGGTGTTCCTTACCTGGCGCCGTGCCCGCCAATTTGCCCAGGCTGAAGCCACCGCCAAACTACAAAACCTCAACGCCATGTCCTAATCCTATGGGGGAGCCCGCCTCCCCCAATCTATTCTCTACGGAGTTCAAGTTATGCAATCAGTCGTGATCCACACGGAGGGAGAAGTGCGCGTTGAAGAACGCCCCGCCCCTACCATTGAGGCCGCCGATGAGGTATTGGTTCGGGTGGCGTATTCCGGGCTATGCGGTTCAGATATCCCCCGCATCTTCGCCAAGGGCGCGCATTTCTACCCGATTACCCTGGGGCATGAGTTCAGTGGCCGGGTCGTAGCCTGCGGCGATCGGGTTACCGACCTGCAGCAGCATGATGCCGTGGCCTGTGTCCCTTTACTGCCGTGCTTTAACTGCCCGGAATGCCAGCGCCATTACTATTCGCTGTGCAAGCATTATCAGTTCGTCGGTTCACGCAGCCACGGCGGCAACGCCGAGTTTATCGTGGTCAAACGCGCCAATCTGGTGAAATTGCCTGCCAACGTCAGCTTGTTGCAGGGGGCGTTTATTGAGCCCATCACCGTCGGCCTGCATGCCATTCAGTTGGCTGGGGGCTGCCAAGGCAAAGAGGTGATCATCATTGGTGCCGGCACTATTGGCCAACTGGCGATACAGTGTGCCAGAGCGATGGGTGCACGCAGCGTCACGGCGATCGATATCAATGACGACCGGCTCAAGCTGGCACGGCAGATCGGCGCAGAAAACGCGTTTAACAGCGCAGAACTCAGCCCCGCTCAGATAGCCGAACGCTTGCAGGAAAGGCGCTTTGATCAGTTGATTCTGGAAACCGCGGGCACGCCACAAACGGTCGGGCTGGCGCTGGATATCGCCGGGCCACGGGCACAAATCGCGCTGGTGGGGACACTACACAAAGATCTGCACCTGTCTTACAGCACCTTCAGTCAGATCCTGCGCAAGGAACTGACGCTGCTGGGCAGTTGGATGAACTATTCGGCCCCGTGGCCAGGGGAAGAGTGGCAACAGGCCATGAAGCTGTTCCAATCGGCAGATCTGGCTCTGGAGCCGTTGATTGCCAGCATCGATCGCCCGCAGCAATACGCCGCCAGCGTTGCCGCCCTGGCCGGTAAGCCGATGCAGGGAAAAATCATGCTCAAGCTTGGCGAAGAGTGATATTTAGCCAATGGCTGCCCTAGCGCAGCCATTATTTTGCCTCAAATCCCATCTCCTTGATCTTTATGCTCCCCTTTCATATCCCTTTCGCATAAAATAAAAGCAAAACATTTCGATAGGTCAGGATGATGAACTCTTTTGAAAGACGAAAC
>NZ_JBKJYW010000045.1:0-27258 GCF_046715635.1 Serratia sp. (in: enterobacteria) | reverse complement strand
TGATCAAAACCGCCGATAAGGTTACGCCGGTTCGCCTGTTGGGGCGTGATGGCAGCATCAGCGGCAATACGGTCACCGTAAAACTGAACCAGCTGTATTCCAATCAGGAAAAATATGTTCTGCTGGAGGTGATCCCGGCCAAGGGTAGTAACGCCCAAAGCAAACCGCTGGCCGATGTGAACGTGCGTTACGCCAATCTGAGTACCAAGCAGGTTGATACCTTCAATGAAAAGGTAGCGGTACATTATAGCCAATCCGTCAAAGACGTGAGTGCCGCGCAGGTTGATGAAGTGCTGGTGGACTCGGCCATTCAGAAGGCGGCGATTGAAAATGAGCGTGCGGTAGAGCTGATGGATGCAGGCAAAATGGAAGAGGCCAAACAGGTATTTAGCGCTAATGTGGCAGCCTTGGAAAGTTTGCCCGTCAGTGCCGCCCCAGCCAGGCAAAAAGCCGAAGCCAGCGCGCAGAAGAACAAAGACCTGATGGGTAAAATGGAGAGCGACAGCAAGGAATCTACCCGTAAGGCAGTGAAAGAGCAGAACTACAACATCAAAACCCAGAAGAACCAGTAGCAGGGAGCCCAATGAGCCAGCGTACTTCCAGAAGTTTGACGGTTTTTATCATCATCACCGTGGCGATCTTCAGCCTGATCGCCTATCTGGGAGTGCGCACCCTTGAGCACGAAGTGTTGTTACGTCATTACCAATCCCAGACCATGGCGCAGACGCGCGTCATGCAGGCCGGCGCCAGCGTTATGGATATACTGCGGCAGAAAGCGACGCGGTTAGACGCGATCACCGACTATATCCAACCCAACGAGCAGGCGCTCAAAGAGCTGGTTGAGAAGGATCACGACATTGATGGCGTGTTTGTCCTGCAGAAAAATCGTTTGCTGTACCCCAATGAAAATACCCCCCTGAGTCAAAAAGAACTCGCCTGGGTTCAGGCCATCACGCCGCTGGTGAACGATCCTTCGTTGCTGTATGGCCACAACGTAAAAAGCGAAATGGCTATCCCGCAATCCGGCTGGTACATCACCGGCGAGGTGCAGGAACCGCTGCTGATCTACTGGCGCAATATCGGCAGTGATATCGTCGGATTTCGGGTTCCTTATATCAAGCTGCTGTCGGATGTGATTAATGCGCTCAACTTCGATTTTGGCAGCGACACGCTGGTGCTGGTAGAGAACGGGCGCCTGCTGTACCAAAGCAATCCTTACATCACCCTGGATAACCAGCAACCGCTGGCCGAGCAGAGCCTGCCTTATCCGCTTACCGGTTGGCAGGTGAGCTATTACGGCAAAGCGGCCAGCACTACGGCGGTCTACCTCTGGGGCGGGGCGTTTATCCTGCTGATGCTGGCCATCATGAGCTTGATCATTTTTCGTCTCTACCGGGAATACACCCAGACGGCACGGCTGGCGCGCCAGCAGGTGGGTTTTGTCAGCCAGGTGTCCCACGAGCTGAAAACGCCGCTGACCAATATCACGCTGTATGCCGAGTTGTTGAAAGAGGAGCTGGACGAACAGCACGATGAAGGGCTGCGTTATCTGGACGTGATTATTGGCGAGAGCCAGCGCTTATCGCGCCTGATCCAGAACATTTTGAGTTTTACCCGTGAGCCGAAGCTGCACTTACAGCCCATTGACCTCAATCCGCTGCTGACGAAGATTGCTCAGACTTTCATGCCGTCATATCAGGCCAAGGGAATGGCGATCTCACTGTCGTTAGGTGAAAGCGTGGTGGTGCAGAGTGATATCGATCGCCTGACGCAGATTATCAACAACCTGCTGAGCAATGCGGAGAAGTATGCCACGGCCGGGAAACAGGTCGATGTGCAGGTGGTGTGCAGTGCGGACTCCGTGGATATCCACGTGCGGGATTATGGTGCCGGTATCGCCGAGAAAGAACTCAGGATGATTTTCCTGCCCTTTTACCGGGTAAAGTCAGGTATTACCGAGGGCGTTTCGGGCACCGGCATTGGCCTGACGATTGCTCAGCAGCTGGCGCACAGCCTGGGCGGGGAGATCCTGGTTGCTCCGCAGTCGCCTGGGGTGCGCTTCACCTTGCGGCTGGCGCGCAATGCCGTTCAGAATATTTAAAGCGATCCGCCAGTGATGAGTAATGGCAACGGTGATCACCCAGTGACAGGTTAACTTCTATACCTGAGACTAGCACCGTACCAGCCCCCTCTCCTTTTTGGGGAGAGGGTTGGGGTGAGGGGGAAAACACAGTATGTAGCCTATGATATTGCCCCGTCAGGCGGCATTGCTAATCGCATTAACCACAGGAAGTCGTAATGAAAATACTGGTCGTTGAAGACGATACGAACATTCGCCAGGGATTGGTAGAAGCGCTCTCCCGTGAGGGATACAGCCTGATAGCCGCAGAGAATGGCAAAGTGGCGCTGGAGATGTACCAACTGCAGAAACCGGATTTTATCATCCTCGATATCATGATGCCGGAGCTGGATGGCTACGCGGTATGCCGTGAGATCCGCAAACAGGATGAGCAGATCCCGATTATCTTCTTGTCCGCCAAGGATGAAGAGATCGACCGGGTGGTCGGGTTGGAGCTAGGGGCAGATGATTACATCAGCAAGCCGTTTGGCATTCACGAAATCCGCGCCAGGATCAAAACCATCGCCCGGCGTTGCCTGCGTAGCAAGACCGCGCAGCCAGATGCCAGCTTTTGCTTTGGTGACTTAACCGTGTACCCCAATGAGCTGTGCGCTCAGCGCCAAGCGGTGCGGCTGGAGCTTTCACTGCGCGAGGTGAAAATCCTGGAGTGCCTCTATCAGCATAAAAACAAGGTCGTCACGCGCGAGATGCTGTTCGATGCCGCTTGGGGCTATGACTTCCTACCAAACAGCCGCACGTTGGATCAACATATCTCCAAGCTGCGCAAGACCATTGAGCTTGATGCGAATAATCCGTTGCTGATCCGCACCGTGCATGGGATGGGGTATCGGTATTTGGGGTGATGGGCCGAGATAACGCTCGGCCCAAAAGGGTTATTTCAGGGAGTGGAGCATTTTTAGCATCGAACTATCATTGGCGGTTTTAATTTTTTCGTAATAGATGGGTTGTGAGATTGGTGAATCCCAAGTATGGATGTCGTTTTTATTGAATGGAATGCATTCCATAGCAACAGTTTTCAATTGCTTTATTTTTCTATCGTATTCATTCATGTCATCAAGCGTTAGCTTTAGGCTTTCCTTTCTAGCGTTAGTTATTTTAGTCGGGCAAATGAGCTGAATGTCACCTAAAGTGAAAATGCTTACACCGGTGATAAAGAATCGATTGGGCAAGTCTGGGTAGTATCTAGTATTCCATAATAAACCATTAAACATAGTATGATGGTGGGTTTGGTTGTCGATATAGAAATGGTGCGTTCGCCAGTCACTGATGCCCGATAAATTCATGGTCATATTTATAATCATATTGGGTATTGGGCGAACAAGTAGTGATAAAACCACCAGGGTTGTCGGTATGGAGATTAAAATGAGGGTAATGCTACGTAGCATCTCGCCATTCTTCTTCTCATTAATATAGATTACCCCTGGTAACATACTTAACATGGAAAACATGAGGCTTAACATCGTAATTAAACTTAGCTGCACGAAATCGTTACTGCCTTCGCTAAACTCTAATTGCTTCAGTAAAAATGACAGTGGAAGGATTTGCACAATTGCTGGAGTAAGCAGTAAGAATGGCATTATTATTTTGGTGGGTGTTTTTTTAAGAATACTCTCTTCTTCGCTGCTATCTTGTGAGCGATATTTTTCTGATTTCAAGATTTTTTTATTTGTTATCCAAAAACTGAATGCTGTTGAGGTCAAGAAAAATAATGCGACTGTTAGATAACCACTCCAATCTAAGAAATAATGAATAGAGAAGGATATCATTAATAATAGGCACGAGGATAAGCTATTAAGAATACCAACGGTAGCGAAGTTGTGGGCGATTCCGTCATATTTTTTAATGTCTTTTTCGTAGTTTGAGAAAGTGATGATTAACATCAAGGATGAAGCGAATAACAAAATACTGAAGCCCAATATTGAAAAGATAGCAAACCCTAAGATGATTCCCGTGATTGACTTGACACTTGCCGTATCATGAAAGATATCTAACCTATCGATATTTGACAGGTAAAGCCATATGACTGCAAGAGTTAACCCTGTAATGAACGCAGATGAGGTGATAACGGATATGATAAATTTCTTATTTAGTATTTTTGGTGATGAGTTATTCATGGGGTGAATTCCTTTTCTGAATGTGCTCGATAAATGAGCTTTATTTTATGCAACAAATAAGCTGTAAACTCAAATTATTTTTTTTGTTTCTACTTTTTATAATTACTCAGCTAATCACTGGTGCTAATGGAATATCTGTCAGCCTAAACTTGTTAGGGGCGTCGCGTTAGAGGCCTTAATTAATCCGCACTGATGTCACAGCAAGCTTTATTGATTCGTGTATAATCTCCGCAACTTTTTGTACATCTTTCTAGGGTCTTCTATGGCTGACACCAACTTCTCTCAAACTGCTGCTTTCATCTGGTCGGTGGCCGATCTGCTTCGTGGTGACTTCAAACAATCCCAGTATGGCCGAGTGATCTTGCCCTTCACGCTGTTGCGCCGCCTGGAGTGTGTGTTAAGTGAGAGCAAAGAAGCGGTGGTGACCCAGGCTGAAAAAGTCAAAACCATGAACCTGCCGGAAGAGGCACAGGAAAAGCTCATTCTGCGTGCAACCAATGATTTGGCGTTCTTCAATACCTCCTCGATGGATCTCGGCAAGATGGGGCAGAACGGCATTAAGGATAACCTTGAGAACTACGTTCAGTGTTTCTCGAAGGATGCACGTGAGATCTTTGAGCACTTTAAGTTTTATGAGTTTGTTGGCCAGTTAAACGACGCCAATCTGCTGTTCAAGGTAGTAAAGAAGTTTGCCACTACCGATCTTAGCCCTGCCGCCGTGTCTAACCACGAAATGGGCTTGGTGTTTGAAGAACTGATCCGCCGCTTTGCAGAAAGCTCGAATGAGACTGCGGGGGAGCACTTTACCCCACGCGATATCGTGCGTTTAACCACTTCATTGGTGTTTATGAAGGACGATGAAGTGCTTAGCAAAGACGGCATCATTCGTACCATCTACGACCCTACAGCAGGAACCGGTGGTTTTCTTTCCTCAGGCATGGAGTATGTGCATGAGTTGAACCCAAATGCGGTGATGCGAGCTTTCGGCCAAGAGTTAAACCCAGAGTCATACGCTATCTGTAAGGCCGATATGCTGATCAAAGGCCAAGATGTCAGCCGCATCAAACTGGGGAATACCCTGTCTAATGACCAGCTGCCGACTGAAAAGTTTGACTACATGCTGTCTAACCCACCGTTCGGTGTAGATTGGAAAAAGATTGATACTGAGATCAACAACGAACACAGCGTAAAAGGCTTTGCTGGGCGCTTTGGCCCGGGATTGCCTCGCGTCTCCGACGGTTCGCTGTTGTTCCTGCTGCACTTGATCAGCAAGATGCGCGATATCCGCAATGCGGATGGCTCGGTGAATGATGGTGGGCGTATCGGCATTATCCTCAACGGTTCCCCACTGTTTACTGGCGGCGCGGGCAGCGGTGAAAGCGAAATCCGCCGCCATATTTTAGAGTCAGACCTGTTAGAAGGTATCGTCGCGCTGCCGACCGATATGTTCTATAACACCGGCATTGCTACCTACGTATGGATTTTGTCCAACAACAAAACTGCCGATCGTAAAGGCAAAGTGCAACTGATTGATGGCACCAACCTGTGTGGCAAAATGCGTAAATCGCTAGGCTCGAAGCGCAACATCATGGGTGAAGAGGACATTAAGCTGATTACCCAGACCTTTGGTGCCTTTAAGGCTGTGGCTCCGACCCCGTTGGATGAACTTGGCATGGATAAAGCCCCAGAGCAGAAATCCAACCGTGGTCGCCAGTCCGCGACCAGCAAAACCGAAGCGCCGAAAACTTTTGCCAGCAAGATTTTTAACAGCACCGATTTTGGCTATCGCCGCCTGACCATTGAACGCCCGCTGCGTTTGTCTGCGCAAATCACCGATGCGGCTATTGCCTCACTACGTTTTGCAACCAAGCCGTTTGCTGCCCCGATGGAACGTTTGTATGAAGAGTTTAGCTCACAGTGGGATAACGCTAATTACGCTGACTTTAGCGCGATTGAAGTCGAAGCTCGTGCGGTTATCAAAGCCGAGTTCCCTGATCTGAAAGAGAAGCAAATCAAGGATCTGCTGGATAAGAAACTGTGGCTGGCCCAGCGCGCATTGATGGCAAACGCCCAGCAAATCCAAACCGCTTTTGGCAGCAAAGCCGGTGGCAAAGAGCTGGTTAGTAACGACTTTAACCAGTTTGACCTTACCTTGAAAGGCGCACTGAAAGCCGCTGATGTGAAGCTGGATACCAAAGAGAAAAAACAGTTTATCGACGCCATTACCACTAAAAATCCAGACGCCGAGCCGGTGGTGAAGAAGGTGCTGAAAGAGGCTGCGCAACCGCTGTATGGCGCGTTTGAATATAAGGGCAAGGTGGTGGAGTTTGAGCAAGACGGCGAGCTGCGCGACAACGAGAACGTGCCGTTGGACCCTAGCATTGCGACCAGTACGTTGATTGAAAGCTACTTTGAGCGTGAGGTAAGACCGCACGTCGCCGATGCCTGGATCAATGCCGATAAGCGCGATGCTAAAGATGGCGAGATTGGTGTAGTGGGCTATGAAATTCCGTTTAACCGCCATTTCTATGTTTACCAGCCACCGCGTGACCTCAAAGAGATTGATGCGGATCTGGATGCGGTCAGCGCCGAAATTATGAAGCTACTGCAAGAGGTGCATTCGTGATGAGTAAATATCGAGCATATTTAACGTATCAATCAGTGAATGTAGATGGACTGAAATACATCCCATTTGATTGGGGGGTAAAACAAGTACGGTACTTTCTTAAAGATGGAGCAGAAGGAATTAAGATTGGCCCGTTCGGTAGTGCAATAAAATTAGAAGATATGGTTGAGGAAGGGTTCCGTGTTTATGGCCAAGAAAATGTTATTAAGAAAGACTTTTCTTTAGGTAAGAGAAATATTGGTGTAGATAAGTTTTTAGAAATGGAGGTCTATAAAGTTAAATCTGGGGATATATTAATTACTATGATGGGGACTAGTGGGAAGTGTGAGATTGTGCCTCATGATATTCAAGAAGGAATAATTGATTCGCATTTGCTACGTGTGCGAGTTAAAGATTTTTTAATTACTCCACGCTATTTTAAACTATTGATCGATGAATCCCCTGAAATAAATTATCAGATGCAACTTCAAGGGAAGGGATCAATCATGCACGGCCTGAATTCAGGAGTTGTTAAAAGTTTGGTCCTACCTTTACCCACTGTTTTTGAACAGGAATCTATTCTTAGCTTCTTGGATTATGAAATTACCAAAATAGATCATCTTATCGATAAACAGCAACAATTGATTGAATTGCTAAAAGAAAAACGTCAGGCGGTGATTAGCCATGCCGTCACCAAAGGGCTAAACCCGGATGTGCCAATGAAAGATTCTGGTGTTGAGTGGTTGGGAAATGTTCCGGTACATTGGGGTATACCTAAATTAACACATGTAACATCCGCAATTGGTGATGGTTTACATTCAACGCCTAAATACGAAGATAATACAGGCTATTATTTCATTAATGGAAATAATTTACAAGAAGGTCGGATTGTCACTGGTTTGACTTCAAAAGAGGTTTCAGAGGAAGAGTATAAACAACATTATATTTATTTGAATGAATCGAGT
Source organism: Serratia sp. (in: enterobacteria) (assembly GCF_046715635.1). Taxonomy (GTDB): domain Bacteria; phylum Pseudomonadota; class Gammaproteobacteria; order Enterobacterales; family Enterobacteriaceae; genus Chania. The sequence goes on along the minus strand of NZ_JBKJYW010000045.1, from coordinate 19,434 downwards.
GTGTTGTTATCTATAAATGGAACAATTGGAAATGTCGCTAGATATAACTTTGAAAAAGTTATTTTGGGTAAAAGTGCCGCCTATATAAATTGTGTTGAAAGTATAACCCCAGACTACTTAATGAATTATCTTCAGATAAGTCAAGTGCGCCATTATTTTGACTTGGAGGTTACGGGGACGACAATATATAATTTGTCTCTTAATTCAATTCGGAAAATGAAAACATGTGTACCTCCATATGAGGAGCAGAAAGCAATAGTCGATTACTGTATGCTGCAAGAAAAAAAGTATCGCTCGCTAATCCAAGCGGCATTTGATGCTATTGCTTTGATGCAAGAGCGCCGAACCGCCCTAATCTCCGCCGCTGTCACCGGAAAAATCGACGTGCGCAACTGGGTCGCCCCTACCAGCGACACAGAAGTGAACCAGGAGCCACAGGAGGCGACGGCATGAGCACAGACACCACCAAGGAGCTGATCTTTCAAAATGAAATGATCGATCAGATGGTGAAAAATGGTTGGATTGTCGGCAAATCAGACGGCTACGATCGTGAACGTGCTGTGTATATGCTGGATGTGCTGGCCTTTGTGCAAGTCAGCCAACCAAAGGAATGGGAGAAGTTTGCCAAGGTTTACCCGAATGACACCGAGCGCTATTTTCTGGATGCGTTGGTAGCCCAGCTTAAAAAAGCCGATGTGAATGCCACCGATACTCTGTCCCGCACTTATGGCACCTTGGGCGTATTGCGCCACGGGCTAAAAATCCGCAATGCGCGTTTCTCACTGTGCCAATTTAAACCTGAGCACGAGCTAAATCCTGAAACGCTGGCGCGTTACCAGCAGAATATTTGTCGCATTGTGCCGGAGCTGGTTTTCAGCCCTTATGCCACTGCGGAGCACTTTGCCGCAACCGGCAGCAAAGCCAAAAGCTGGCGCATTGACCTAGTGCTGTTCGTCAACGGCTTGCCGGTCGCCACACTGGAGCTGAAATCCGAGTTCAAACAGGCGGTGCAAAACGCCATCAAGCAGTATAAAAGAACCCGTTTGCCGAAAGACCCAATCACCAAAAAGTCGGAGCCGCTGCTCAGTTTTAAACGCGGTGCGCTGGTGCATTTTGCCGTTAGCCAATATGAAGTGTTTATGGCCACCAAACTGGCAGGGGACGAAACCTTCTTCCTGCCGTTTAACAAAGGTACTAAAGAAGGTGGGGCGGGTAACGACATGCCCGACGATCAAAACCGTTATGCCACCGATTACCTGTGGAATGAGGTTTTACTGCCTAGCAACCTGTTGAATATTTTAGGCAGCTACGTTCATCTGCAAATCGAAGAAAAAGAAGACTGGAACGGGCTGAAAACCAAGAAAGAAACACTGATCTTCCCGCGTTATCATCAATGGGACGTGGTGCGTAAACTGATTGGTGCCGCAGTTGAAGAAGGCACTGGCAATAAATACCTGATCCAACACAGCGCTGGCTCCGGTAAGTCCAACTCGATTGCCTGGACTGCCCACCAACTCTCTACGCTGTATGATGCCAACGGCGAGAAGCAGTTCCACTCGGTGATTGTCGTTACCGACCGCACCGTACTCGACGATCAGTTGCAAGACACCATCTATCAGTTTGAACATGCCGACGGTGTGGTTGGGCGTATCAATAACAAAGAAGGTGACGGCTCAAAATCAGAAAAACTCGCTGCCGCGCTGGAAAACTCGCAACCGATTATCATCGTCACCATCCAGACCTTCCCGTTTGTGCTCAAAGCGATTGAAAACAGTGTCAGCTTGAAACTGCGCAAATACGCGGTGATCGCCGATGAGGCTCACTCATCGCAAAGTGGTTCTACCGCTCGTCAGTTAAAAGAAGTGCTGATGCTGGAAGAGACAGACGACGATACGGTGCTGACTTCTGAAGATGCCATCAATGCCACCATGGCTGCCCGGCGCGGTAGCAGTAACCTGAACTACTATGCGTTTACCGCCACGCCAAAACCAAAAACCTTGGAGCTGTTTGGCCGTTTGCCCAAGCCTGATGAACCGGCGTCAAAGACCAACAAGCCGGAGGCCTTCCATGTGTACTCCATGCGTCAGGCGATCGAAGAAGGTTTTATTCTGGATGTGCTGAAGAATTACACCACTTATCAGGTGGCCTATAAGCTGGTGCAAAAGATGGAAGCTGCCGACAAAGAAGTCGATAGCTCCAAAGCCAAAATCAAGCTGAGCCAGTGGGTGCGTCTGCACGATTACAACATTTCACAGAAGGTGAAGGTGATTGTGGAGCACTACAAGAACCACGTAGTGCACCTGCTTGGTGGGCAGGCCAAGGCGATGGTGGTGACCAGTTCGCGTAAAGAGGCCGTGCGTTACAAGCTGGCTTTCGACAAATACATCATTGAGAACAACTACCAGCATATCAATGCCATGGTCGCCTTTTCCGGCGAGGTGGAGTTTAACGAAGGCGATCCAGACAGCCTGGCATTGCTGAACCACAAGTTCACCGAAATCAATATGAATCCGGGGTTAAAAGGCCGCGATATGCGTAAAGCCTTCGACAGCGATGACTATCAGGTGATGCTGGTTGCCAACAAATTCCAAACCGGTTTTGATCAGCCGAAGCTGTGCGCCATGTATGTAGATAAACCCTTAGGCGGGGTTGAATGTGTGCAGACGCTTTCACGTTTGAACCGCGTTTATCCCGGTAAGGTGGAATGCGGCACTTTCATCCTCGATTTTTATAACCAGCCTGATGACATCCTGCAAGCCTTCCAGCCGTATTATCAGACCGCCGAACTGATGGACGTGACCGACCCTAATCTGGTGTTCGACCTGTTCGAAAAACTACGGTCCAGTGGCATTTTCACCTGGAGTGAAGTTGAGCAGTTCTGCACCGCCTTCTTTACCAAAAACAAGTCCAACGCCGCTATCAGTAACATCTGCAAACCGGCCAAAGAGCGCTGGGAAAAGCGCTATCTTTCTGCCATTGAAGCCTATATTCAAGCTAAAGAAATCTTTGAACGCACTAAGAAAACTCAGGATGCGGTGTTAATCGCCAATGCTGAGAATACGTTTAAAGAGTGCAAAAAAGAGAAAGATCGCTTAGAAATCTTCAAAAAAGACTTGGGTAGCTTTGTTCGGTTCTACGAATTTATGTCGCAGATCGTCGAGTATGAAGATCGGGATCTGGAGAAACTTAGCCTGTATGCCCGCCATCTCAGGCCGCTGTTGCAAGAAAAGAACGTGCAGGAAGACGACGTGGATTTAGATAACGTCGTGATGAGCCACTACCGGTTATCGAGAATTCGGGAACAACATATCAAGCTGCAAGAAGATGCGGCGGACTATCAACTTGAACCGGGTAATGACGTGGGTACGGCCAAGCCGAAAGATAAGAAAGAGGCTTTCCTGTCGCATATTTTAGAGCGTTTGAATGAGCTGTTTATCACGGACAATCTTACCGACAAAGACATGGTCAACTATGCGTTTGCGGTACGTGACAAGCTCTCTGAAAACCAAACCGTCATGACACAGATTGCCAACAATACCCGCGAACAGGCGATGCTGGGTGACTTCCCAAAAGCGATTGATGATGCGGTCATGGACAGTAACGAAGCTCAGCATGAAATGATGATGCAGTATCTGTCTAACCCGGAACTTGCCAAAGGGTTCGCCCGTGTGGTGTTTGATATGCTGAAAGGGGGGTGAAGCGAATAATGCTACACCATAAAACCCAAACATTAACCCATGCTACCGCAAAGGAAACATCGTGATGGATATCGTTGCTAGTGTTGAAGCAGGCAAGCTGCCTCTCAGTGAATTGATTAACGCTCTGGCCGAGTACAAAAATTATACCGATTCTGAGTGGAATCAACGATATCGTGAATTTACGCTGTTGCTCCAACAAACCCCAACATTTACCGAACCTGAAACCGATGAGCTGGTTAAACGGCTTTGGTATGAGCGTAATAACGGCATCGCCAGTATCCGCCAGGGGGTACCGTCTCTGGCGGAATTCCAACAAAGCCTGCCACTGCTAAGGGAATTGACTGAGCGAATTTATCGCCAACCTGACGAGCAAACTTACCAATATGTAGGTGCGGCGTTACAGCAAGCCAAGGAAACCGGGCAACTCAAGCGTATGTACTGGAGTTTGAGAAATCGTGTCTTTGCGGCATTTTCCCCAGCTACCTGTACCAGCACCGTGGATGAGAATGCTTTTACCAGAGCGGCCACGTTCCTGAATGAACAGTTCAGCCTTGGCCTGTCGCTTGAAGGAAGCTGGCTGCAAAAAAACCATGAACTGAAGCGAGCCATCAACGCGAAGTTACCAGGTGCTGATCCTTATTACGTCAACATGGCGATCTGGCATCTCTATGAGTTGCTGCGTGAACGCGATACTGAGCAAAAACAGGAGAAAGCGGCCAGCGATACCTCTGCCGTGGGTAATGCATCAGTGGGAGTTCAGATCCCGCAGTATTCACCAGTGAATATGATCTATTTTGGCCCACCGGGCACTGGAAAAACCTTCACTTTGCAGCAGAAGATGGAGGAGTACACCGCTCAGGCAGCGCCAGCCGATCTTGATGCCTGGCTAGATTCCCGCCTTGAGTCCCTGAACTGGATGCAGGTAACCGCACTGGTATTGCTGGATCTCAATAAGCGCGCCAAAGTTCGTCAACTGACGGAACATCAGTGGTTCCAACGTAAAGCGCTATTGAATGGCCGCAGCAGTAATTTATCGCAAACCGCTTGGGCGACGCTGCAATCCTTTACCGTGCCGGAGTCTACTACTGTCGCCTACAAGGGCCGACGAGAACCCGCTATATTCGACAAAACTGCTGATAGTGAGTGGGTCTTGGTGGAGTCACAGTTAGAGCAAGTGGATGAATTGCTTTCTCTTTATACCGAGTTAAAACACGGTCCAAAAACGGCTGAGTCTATTCAGCGATTTGCCGTGGTCACTTTCCATCAGTCTTATGGCTATGAAGAGTTTATTGAAGGTATGCGGGCACGTGCCGATGAAAGCGGGAATATCTCTTACCCAATTGAGCCTGGTATCTTCATGCGCCTTTGTCAGCGTGCGAATGCCGATCCGGCGCATCGTTATGCCATATTTATTGATGAGATCAACCGTGGCAACATCTCCAAGATCTTTGGTGAGCTTATCTCGCTTATCGAAGTAGATAAGCGTGCGGGCATGGAAAATGCGATGAGCCTACAACTGTCGTATAGCGGTGAGGCATTTAGCGTTCCCAGCAATGTCGATATTATCGGTGCAATGAATACCGCAGATCGCTCGCTTGCGTTGATGGACACGGCGTTGCGCCGCCGTTTTGACTTCGTCGAGATGATGCCAGATCTCTCTTTGCTGAGCGGTACTAAGGTCAAGGGTATTGAGCTCGAATCGTTATTGGAGAATATCAATAGCCGCATTGAAGCGCTTTACGATCGCGAACATACGTTAGGGCATGCGTTCTTCATGCCGGTAAAAAAGGCACTCGATGCCGGTGATGAAGAGGCTGCGTTTAAACAACTTAAGGCTGCCTTCCAGAAAAAGATCGTTCCGCTGTTGCAAGAATACTTCTTTGACGACTGGAACAAGATCAGGTTGGTGCTGGCCGACAATCAAAAGCAAGACGATGACTTGCAGTTTGTGATTGAGAAAACTGACGATCTGGATACGCTTTTTGGTAGCAATCATGCCCTACGGCGTCATGAACAGCAGTCGACGGCGTATTATCTAACCGCTTTTGATCAGGAAGTCTGGAATAAGCCGCAGGCTTATCGTGCGATTTATCAACCGCAACAATCCACCCTTAATGTGCAGGTAGCACCGCATGGGTGAGGTGATCTCGGTTTTTGAATATGATCTGTTGGGGGTTGGCAAGGCCGTTTCGGCTGGTGCAACCCCTATCTCACAGGAAGTATTTGATTATCTGGAATCCCTTAGCCTGACCAGCGAACAGGGGAGCCAATTTATCAAATTCACCTCTCGTGCCGGTTACAAGCTGCTTCAGGTGCAGAATTACGCGGGGATGCTGTATACGCCCCACGGTCTACAGATTGAAATTCTGCCCAAGGTTGGCAAAAACCTCACGCGTGAGCGTGCGCGGGAAACGCTGCTGATCATGCTGAGCCATCTGTCTGGCTTTCGGCATATTCAAACCCAGCAGGCTACAGTTCAGGCACAGCGAATGCCGTTGCTTGAGATATTTATCAACCAGTTTTTGTACAGTGTCAGCCAATTACTAAAACAAGGTTTGCGCTCTGACTATGTGAATGAGCACGGCAATTTGCCCTTTATGAAAGGCAAACTGATGCTCTCGGCCCAGTTACGCCATAACGTAGTGAACCGCCATAAATTTTGCGTCAATTATGATGATTACTTACCCGATTGCTCGGCCAACAGGCTGCTGCACTCGGCGTTACATAAGCTATCTAGTTTGAAGTTATCATCTGATAATCAACGTTGGTTGCAGGAGCTCCGTTTTGCTTTTGATGGCATCCCGTTTAGCCGAGATGTCGAAAGTGATATAGCGAGTTTACGCTTGGATCGCGGTATGGCGCATTACCATGAACCACTGGCATGGGCGCAATTGATACTGAGCGGGATGAGTCCGAGCGCCCTACAAGGGGGTACCAAAGCATTGTCGCTGTTGTTCCCTATGGAGGCGGTGTTTGAGTCTTTTGTCGCACAAACCCTTGCCGATGAGTTACCGCAAAATCTCAAAGTGAAATCGCAAGCAGCAACCTATTCATTGGTGAAGCATGGGGAACAGGATTGCTTTAAGCTACGCCCGGACCTATTGATCCAATCCCGATACCCGGTTAAAACCAGGATAGTACTGGATACTAAATGGAAGCTGATCAATAGCCGTTCACAACCGCAATCACTGTATGGACTGTCGCAGGCTGACTTCTATCAAATGTTCGCCTATGGCCAAAAATATCTTGCTGGCGTTGGTGAGATGTACCTGATCTATCCAGAGCATGACGATTTTAACCGGCCAATAGCTCAGCATTTTGCCTTCTCGAATACCTTGAAGCTGTGGGTTGTGCCTTATCGGATCACGGCAAAGCGTGGGCAAAGAATGATGTGGGCACACGATATCACTGTTGCATATCAGTAGTAGAGATATCGCCGTGTTACCTCACCCCTTAAACACCTGCCCTTGATGCCACTCCACAAACTTATCCAAAGGATAATGTTTGGCGATCTTTGGCAACCTAATTGTCTTCCCAGCAAAATCCCAGAACAACTGATCGATCATATGGGTACCGTTCACACCTGCTGAAACCAACAGTTTCATGCTGTCGTCGAGCCCGATAGCTCCCATATCGAATGCAGAGTGGTGCAATGAGCACAGCGCTAATCCGTTGGTCACGGTGCAGGGGCCACCGTGTAGCTTCCATTTGATATGCGCCGCCTCTAAGCCAAAGGGCGTAGTGTCGTGCTGCAGGTTGTAGCCACACACCGTGCATTGGTAGTTATAGGCACGCAATATCGTTTGCCGGAATGCTGGGTCACGTGCTTTACGTATACCATCGAGCCGAAAGTCCAGTCGGTTGGCTATCTGTTCCTGAACGCTGTCGGGGAAATGCTCACACAGGATTTGTTGTGCAAGCTTGTCGATCAGAGCGGGTTGGCTGCGTAGCAACTGGTAGCTCTCTTCGTCGAAGCCGCCGCTGACGCCATGTTCGATAATCTCTCGCTTTGGCGGCTCTTTGCTGCCTTTCTGTGGGCTGCAAAGTTCCGTGTTCCGCAATTCCCAGAATCCGTCGCCACGTAAACGCCAGAACGGCATGGTGGGGTAATGGTCACGCCGCGGTGGGCCGAAGCCATGGAGTAATGCCAACAGAGGGGCGTGGATCTCTTCGCCGTAATTGAACAGCCGCTCATGCCCCTGCTGATATTGGGATAATACGTACAACAGCAGTAACGGCTTATGCGGTGCACGCTGATCGCCTCTGCGCCATAGGGTCAGATGAGAGATGGCTGTTTGCAGTTCCTGGCTGGTTTTCATCGGTGCATCCTGCGGGCATAGGGAAAGGTTGCGATCATGCTCGCAAAATGAAAGGGATTCAACAGTCTCTAAACAAGCATCAGCCGTTCAGCCCCCATCTTGCAGACTTTCTTGCAGGGTCAGTGGGAGTCTTTATTTCATCGTGCAATCGGTTTGACAAGCTGCCATTCGGCCCCCAGCCTGATGGCGTGTTTGGCATTGGTCACCCCCATCTTTTTCACAATATTGCCAATATGGAATTTTACCGTACGGATCTTCACGCCTAGAATAATGGCAATTTCCTGGTAGGTTTTACCCATGCTGGCCCAATAGAGCACTTCGTTCTCCCGTGCTGACAGCGGATCTTTTTCAGCGTTGGGATTATAGCGATTATTACGCGCGGTTTCCCGCAGCCGGGTGGTGATGCTTTCGTGGACGTTAGCCAGCAGCATCTGCAAGCAGGCTTTGTTAGGGTGTATTTGGCCCTCTATATCAATGGATTTACTGCCATTGAGCGTCAGCGACAGCATCGCCAAATTATGACTGTGGTCATGCAATACAAAGGTATAACCAGTGGTAATATTATAATTCTTGGCATGGCTGAATATTTCTGCGGTTTTTTGCCTTGAGCTTATTGGCGTGCTTTCATCCCAGGGAAATGGAGAGACTCTTTGCAAGGCGGAGAACACCACGGGATCGAGACATTGGTAGTTTCTTTCTTTATAAATATCAACCCATTGGCTTGGATAATTGGTGTTTATCAACGTCTCCATGGGGTTTTTCTTGTTCAGTATCATATAGGCGAACTTGAAATCGCCAAATTGCGCTATTTTTTTACCCAGATAGTTTTTGCATGCACCGTTATCATCATGAGTATCAGAGAATAGTGTCGACATCAAATTACCTCAGCTTGAAATAATAACGTCACTGCGATTTCTTTACTTCAATAACGCACCGGGCAAAAGCGTACTCTCGCAATATACTGGCTGGCTAGCAAGTTAGGATAAAAATAGCAAAAAAAACCTGACCTCGTTGGGTCAGGTTGCCACGTTGGCCAACACCAGGGAAATTTTTACTGCCGTTATCTTAAAGCCATTTTCTTAGTAGAGGCAAGCGCTCAATGCCGGATTTTGGCTGTCTATCACCATTATGGTGCTTAGGAATAGTATTGCCTCACGCTGTGCATTGTGGCGGCATGGCATCTGCATTGATATTCGTGCTTCTAACGTTCGCCGTTATTCGATGTCGTCACCCAAGGGAAACGCGGGTTATTCACTCTTTTTTGATCGTTATTTGATCAGTCTTATACCTGGCTTGCTAGCGGTAAACTCCTGTACACGACCGCATAATAATCATATCGAGTCCGCGTTATTGCTATTCTTCAGCAATGCGCCGATCCTGATGTCAGTCGCCCGGCTCACCGTTTGGCCATCAATCTGTGTGAGCGACCACCAACAATTTTACAGGGACAGTAGCATTCTAATGAGTGAACAACAGAGCATTAACTGGCTGATCCTGCTGGACCAGCATGTTGATAACGCCATCAACAACCCGGATCAGATCTATGCCATCTCGCCTGAGACTTTGGGGGGTCTATGGGCGGATATTCTCGAAAACCAGCGCAATCCCTCTTCCACGATGGATAACCTGGCAAATCTGCTCTATAGAAAGGTCAGGGAACAGCAGTTGCAGCCCGTCTTGGATAACGCTGCTGCGTTGCGGGTTCTGCCGCTGGCGCGGGATTGGCAAGAAATGGTCAGCTATCTGGGCTGGCTGTCGGAGCCGCCCGTACCGGCATTGACCGATTTTATGGGTCAGCAATTTGCTAACGAGCAGGCGCTTGATCGGCAAGTGTCACGGAACGGGCGCTATGGGTGTGCAATTATGGCGTACTTTAGTGGGGCTGCGGCACTTGAGCGTTGGCAGCAGACGGTTAACGAGCAATTTAGCGATCAAAGCTTCATTTTGCTGGAAGCCTCGTTTATCCCCAGCTTGTCCGCCAACTCCCGCTTTACGCTATTTTCCTTTGGGCAAGGCTACTTTAAAGCCGGGGAAGAGGATCCTGCACGCCAGCTAAGTGAGGACCCAACCTATTGCTCGTTTGCTTTTCAGGCATTAAACCAGGCCATTGCCCACCTGGAGGCTATCCATAACCAACCGGCCACTTATCGCGCCGACGGGGCATTCTCTGTAGATGAAGCGCACGTCATCGCTCGGGCGGCGCGGGTTGCGGCATGGCGTGATGAAAGTTGGTTTGCTGCAGCCTTCCCGCGCTTGTTGGCGTTGGTCTGTTCTGCACCCGGCGAGGCCAAAACGGTGCCTTCGCAGTCGCTGGCAATCGCACTGGGTCATGCGATAGAGGGTATCCCTACGCCAGAGAGCGTGCTGGCGCTTCAGCATTGGGTGGAAAAGGTCCGCCATGCTGGCGTACAGAAAAAATTAAAGCGTAACCTCAAGCCTGCGCAATTGGCTTTGGCTATGCGGGGTGAATATGCCTTTAGAAACCTTTCCGCGACAAAAAATAAAAAGCAGCGCGAAACCCTATTGAGGGTGCTGGAAAGCGGCATCTATTGCGATACGCACTATGCATGGCAAACCTGGCAGCAGGCGGTAACGCAATTTGCTTGGGTTAACGAGATTAGCTGCCAGTTGATTTGGCAGGTAGAGTCCGCCGCCGGGGTTTATCATTCAATGATGCCCACGCCAGAAGGGCAGTGGATTGATTGCTGGGGTAACGCTTGTGCGGTGCCCGATCCATCACGGATACGATTATGGCACCTGCTGCAGGTTTCCCCTGCTGAGCATGATGCCTGGCAAGGCAGCATGGTACGGCTGGGCATTGAGCAACCCTTTAAACAGGCCTTCCGTGAAATCTATTCCGTTGCCGCCATGCAGGATTTCTCTGGATATATTCTGGATCTGCAAAAGTTGGTGGGGCTGGCTCGTGCCGAAGGGTGGAAAGTCAATTATGACGCCATAGAACGCTGGTTTGGCGGCCATCTTTTCGTTTTTAGCCTGCATACGACGCTATTTCACGGCGTACAGGGGCAAGGGCGTAGCGGTGAACTGGTTGGCTACCGCCAGATCAAGGGCCGCCGCGAGCGGATTGCCGAAGAGCAGATCCCTGCCGTAGTGCTTTCCGAAGCGCTACGCGCGGTCGATTTACTCGTCAGCATGTCGGCCCTCGCCCGGGGTGAAAACGATGATGAAACGGGCTTTACCTCCATGAAGGAGGCCCTTGATGAACGCAAAGCGTGCGTGGAGCAGTACTTTGCGGATGAGCTCGCCAGCCAGCGCCTGCAGCTTTGCGGTCATTATGCTCAGGTTGGCGATAAGCAGGTTCATTTAACCACCGGGCGAGTGACGTGCCACGGTAAGCCGGTGATTTTGCCTTGTTCCCGAGTGGAGGAGGCCTGTGGCGACCTTTTGTCGGGTGAGATCGTTGCGTTGCTGAATAGATTGTTATCACGGTAAACCGCAACCTGGTCTTCAGTGAGAATTGAAATGTCAGGCCTCTAACATCCGGTTAGCGGCCTTGAAACCGCTCTCAAACGGGCTCCATTGAGATAAAACTGATTTATTTTCCCTGAAAAAGTGATGTTAGTCACAAATAAAAGCCCGAAAATCGGTCATTAAATAGTCATGTTGTTGCTGTTATGTTGCATTTTTGTATATGTTAAACAAAGTGGAATAAGACTATTCTTGCTAATGAATTAAGCAACCAGATTTACCGTTTCCTGTATGGAAATGTTCTTGATCACCCCTCTACATTATTTGTCTATTAATCCCCTTTATCTACCGCTGTGCCTGTGATTTTTTAAGAAAAAGCTTACTTTTAAAAGGGAATTAAACAAAGAATATTCTTGATTTACTATAAGCTGCCTAATTAACGTTTTAAACTAAAATATATACTATAAATCCTAGGTTGTTCCGGTGTGGATAATAACAATTTGATAGGTTATGACGATTGGTTGTTGGCTTTTTGATCGTTTTAACCGATTTTGAATGGCGGTTTATAGCCTTTAATATCGTTTTTTAAAATTAGGAAAGAGCTTAGTTTTAGGAAATAGTATTCTGCTTATCCAACGGCGTAATGGAGTTGGTGAATAATGAAGAAAGGAAGGGATCCTTATGCTAAAAATAGTAGATTTCGGGTGTCCGCCGTGGGGCGGGATCTCATCAAAAAGACCTTTAACCTGGCCAGATACCAATAAGTATTTCCATGAAGGTATCATAGGCTACTGTGACTCAGTTAATGCCCCCCCAGAACAACTCAAAGTCGTATTTATTGACTTTCAGTTGTCTAACCTGCGCCTCTTTCTAGAGCAGGATTGGCTAATGTACTCCGCTTGTAATCGTGTTGTGCTGGTAACAGACAGCTACCTGCTGCCCTTAGCAAATTACTATAACAGTATGTTTCGTCAGGTTGATTCGGTGATCCAGAGAACGGGTAAGTCCAGTGACATTTTCGCTAAAATCGATCATGTTATTGCTGGGGAAACGGTATCTTCAACATCGCAAATCAGGCTGTCCTCTCGCGAAATATGTTTATTACGTACTCTGATCCGTGGTGTCACCGTGGGTGATCTCGCCAGCAAGTTGCAGCTTAGTCCTAAAACAGTTTATGCCTTGCGCCATAATATTTTGGGCAAGATGGGCTTGACTAAAATGAATGATATTTTCACTCATGCATACATGATGTCAGATAAGCTGTAACTCCCTTTTTATATAAATATCAATGATAAATAAACTATGTGATAAATGTGTATCATAGGCTTTTCATCAGTTAATGGTTATAGGACCCATTCGAATATTTAGTTTTCGAATGCGCCCTTGCGTCGCATTTATTGTGCCACGCCAGTCAATATTGGCGGGAAATTAATTGATATAAATAAAGGAAGAAATTTATGAAGAAGTTAGCTCTGGCTTTGATTGCAGCTTCAGCGTTGGGAACAATTAATCTGGCTAATGCGGACACTCGTACTGCGAATGCGACAGCTTCATGGGATGCAAAAGCGATTAAAGATACCAGCAGCATGCTGGTGGTGACCCCACTGAAATCACTGACCTTTAACTACGCAGAAGGTCTGGAGCGTTTCAATACTCAAGACGGTGCGTTTGACATCACTATTGCCGGCCAGTCTGGCGCCAGCGATTTTAAACTGACCTCTAAAATCATCTCCAACACCCTGAGCCGCACCAGCGATGACTCTGCGCTGACCGTGGGCGTTAAGTGGAACGGCAAAGCACTGTCTGAAAGCAGCGACATGGTGATGGTCGATACTTCTGCAGGCATCAGCGCGGGTCTGTCTGCACTGGCTGTACCAGGCGCTTATGCCGGTGCTAATCGCTCCAGCACCCAGGGTGTGTTTACCTTTGACATCGCGAAAGCCACTGTTGCTGGCACCGACACTGCGTTCAAAGACCTGACCGACGGTTACTGGGATGGCAACGTGAACGTTGAGTTCACCGCGACCTGGGACGGTACCTTCACTGCAGGCTAAGTACTCTGATATTTTAACGTAGTCAGGATCGGGGGGAATAGCCCCGATCCTTATGGAACGCATGATGAACCGATGGTTTCCTACGCTGATGTGCTCAGCACTATTCTATTGTACTCACGCCGGTGCAATTAACGTTGGCGCGATTACCTCAATGATATCCTCAGGCCAAAGCGTTATCGCCAAGGAAGTGATCAATACCGTGGATGATGCTCGCTTGGTCAGCCTGAGGATCGAGCGTATTTCCTCCCCGATGGAAGGTGGCAAAGCGATCCCGATGGAGAGCAGACAGGAAATCATGGCCACGCCAGCCAACCTGATTTTGCCCGGCCAGGGTAAAGATGTTTTCCGCGTTTTTTATTCCGGCCCGAAGGACGATAAGGAGCGATATTACCGCTTAGTCTGGAATGATAATCCGGTCACCGAAGAAGGACTCTCGAAAACGCGTAAGGCAGCCGCGGCGACCACCTCGGCCACTATTAGTACCATTCTGGTCGTCACTCCTCGGCAAGACAAGTTCAATTATCAATATCGGAATGGTGTTGCTTATAACACTGGTAATAGCTCTTTCCGCGTGGTGGCATTTGGCCCCTGCAAGCAGCCACAGACCGATGAAGAGAAAAATAAAGGGTGCCGTGAACGTTATTATGTTATGCCGGGATTAGGTGTGCATTTGAAATTTGTTGATATCAATAATAAAAAACTCAGCGTTGGCATTTGGCACAACGACGATTATATCAACGTGAAATAACACCTTCTGTTCATTACCTACATCGTGCGTGTTTTCCAGGTGTGGAATAGAGGCGTTGTTTGGGGAAGCAAATGGGTAATAATTTCATCTTAAGGACAAGAACCAAGGTCGTTGCGCTATGTGTTGCTGCGGCTCTGATGTCTATGCAGGCCAACGCCAGAAACTTACAGGATGTTCGTTTAGGAAATTATCTTATCCCTGGTGTATTTGGTCAGGCTCTGACCGAGGGGATGACCATTCCTGTCCTGCTACGTTACAAAGGCGGCGATCAACAACAGAAACAAAAGGTTGCGGATGCGCTGGTGGTGCTGGAAAAGGACCGCCTGATGATAAAAGATATTACGCTGGTGGAAAGCTCCGAAGGTGCCACGCTGGCGGAGACTACCCAGATATTGATCACCGGCCTGAAAGATCGTTTCTTTGAGCAAAATACCCATATTGCCGTTTCGGCCGATGCCGATCTGAACCTGAATATTCGCTCATTCGTGCTGACGCTGGACGTGAGTGAAAAAAGCCTGGCGACTGCCATTATCCCCCGCATGAGCCTGTTGGGCATATCCTCGGTGCCGCATTTCAGCTCGGTGCTGAACTACGATCTCGGTGTTTATCGATCGCAGTTAAAAAAGGGCGAAAACACCTCGAATAACTATTTGACCCTGGATAACACCTTCGGCTTCGCGGAGCATCACTTCAATGTGAACGGCTCGTTTTATGGTATTGGGGAGTCTGAGCAGGATCTCCAGCTTTACCGTGCCATGTATGAACGGGATATGAGCGGACGCCGTCTGGCCTTTGGCCTGGTCGATACCTGGAACCTGCAATCGTTGGGCAGCCTGTCGGCGCTGAACACCAGCAAGGTGTATGGCGTCACCTATGGCAACAAGTCTGCTAGCCAGATCCAGAACAACCAGCTTTCACTGACGCCGATCACCGTGTTTTTACCCAGCGCGGGGGAAGTCCATATCTATCGCCAGGGGCGTCTGTTGAACATTCAAAACTTCCCGATGGGCAGCTTTGAGGTCGATACCAGCCACCTGCCGTACGGGATCTATGACGTTGATGTCGAAGTGGTGATTGACGGCAAAACTAATTCGCGCATGCGCCAGACGATCAACAAAGCGTTCTCCGGCAATGATGGCGTGGCGCAAGAGCTGAACTGGCAGCTGTATGGCGGTTACGTCAATTATGACAACCGCAGTAGCCGCACCAACGGCAGCAGTACCAATGAAACCTATCTGGCTGGGGCGTCGGGGGCGATGTCGATCCCGGAAATTATCAAGATCGCCTCGGTCCCGGCGATATTGGGTCTGTCGCTACAAACCTCGACCTACACTTTTGACCAGAAGGTGGTGAATGAAACCTCGGTCAACCTCAACGTAAACCAGTTCGCCAGCCTGGGATGGCAGGGGCTGCTGTCACAGGGCGGGCGCTATCGCAATATTTTAAGCGCCAGCTTCGCGCTACCGAAAGGCGTGGGCAGCCTATGGGGCAACCGGGAAAAGAGCCATATCGGTAAGGGGTTGCCGGTCTATGAGTCGGACAACTATTCCTATGGCGGCACCCTTAGCCTGAGCCGGTTCTTTGAACGTGGTGGTCAACTTACGCTGAGCCGCACGGTGGATAAGCGCGATCGCAGCACCTCTAACAACCTGGAATACTCCACGGCGCTGTTCTCCGGGCGTTATGGCACGGTCAACCTACGCACCGGTATCCAGCGTTATCGCTATGGTTACCAGTCCAATAGCACCAATCAGCGCTATATCTCGCTGGACTTCTCGTTGCCGCTGGCAGCTTGGTTAAGCACCGGTGTGTCTTCCAACAATGGCAACGTGCGGGCCAACCTGGCCGCCAACAAGAGCTTTGATGACTCAGCCTTTACCTCTGCCGGCTTCAACCTGGCCAAACTGGTCAAGGATAAGCACAACGGTGACAGCGATTATTCCGCCTCTGGCTATGCTGCCTTTGATACCAAATACAGTGCGGGCACGCTGTCACTCTCACGGCCGGACAACAACCGCCTCAATGGCAACCTGACCGCCCGCGGTGCAGTGGCCTATAGCGATAAGAACTTTGCCGCCAGCGGTATTCAGGAGAAGTCCGGGGTGTTGGTGAAAACCGGCTTTGTCGACGATGCGGTACTCTCGGCCCAGATCAATGGCCGCAGCTATCCGTTGAGTGGTGCGAATAACTTTATCCCGTTGCCGCCGTACTCGAGCTACAAGGTCGAGTTGATGAACGACAAAAACTCGATGGACAGCTTTGACATCGTCAAGGGGCGGACCCGCAACGTCACGCTGTATCCGGGCAACGTCGCCGTTTATGCGCCGGAAGTGAAACAGCTGGTGACGGTGTTCGGCCGTATGACCACGGAAAACGGCCGGGCGATCGCCAATGCTGCTGTGCGTAACCACATCGGTAAAACCACCACGGATGCGACGGGCGCCTTCTCGATGGACGTTGATAAACGCTACCCGAGCGTGTCATTGACCATGCCCGATCGCGGCATTTGCGAAGTGGATCTGGATTTGGCCAAGGCCAAGGGCGTGAAGTGGGTCGGCGATGTGGTGTGTAGCGTACAGAACATTCTGGCACAACGTTAAGGATAGAATTTGATGAAACAGCGTAATCTTTACGGGCTGGCAGGGGCTTTGCTACTGGCCAGTTCCGCCAGCCAGGGAGCCAGCGGTAGCAATGCCTACGTCTTTGTTGAGAACCAGATCGATGGCGAATACTTTATCGCCGCAGACGATCTGAACCCACGCTTTACCGGTGCCAACCGCTTTACCAAGTACGCGGCTAATAATCAGGAAAGCCTGGGGTATATGGGCTATTCGTTGTCCCCCAGCATATCGACCAACACCTATGCCGATATCTGGCTGGAGGACTCCCCGATCGACAAACCCTTTCTCGGCAACCGTTGCAGGAATGACTTTTCCCGTTGCCCGGGTACGGGTTATTTGCCAGCAGAATACTTAGGAAAAGATGGCGCGTATCGTATCTTCAGGGGCAATGCCAATGGGGAGAGTAACTATGCGCGCGGTATTTTCTCCGATTCAGCCTATGAGTATTTTAACCGCATTCCGGTAGGCCGGGTTGAGACCTATAAGTACCGTTGGTGCTCAACGACCGCGTACTACAATCCGGCACTTGGGCAGACCTGTTCTTCGGTAGGGGGCTCGCTGGGAAGACACGAGATCACCATTACCAAGGAGGGGCATATCCGCCTGGAGTCCACTAGCGCCCTGCAGGAAATCTTTATCGACAGTAATGGCAATCCCTCGATTGGATCGGGATCGTCGCTTTGCTCCGTGGGTTACATCGGCTCCACCAGCGGTATCATTTGCAAGCTGGTTTCTTATCAATTGACCGGCAGCACGCTGTCGCCGATGCGTATCAATTTCCAGGTCAATACCGCCGCATTAGGCTTTACACCGCGTGCTAATACCATCCGTATGAGCCCCAATGGTGCCTCCGGCTGGGTGAACTACGGTGACAGGACCCGGGTTTCAGACTTAATCAAGCCGGGCCACAGCGGTATCTATGTGTTCTTTTCACAGGTATTCCTGAAGGAACTCATCAATCGCGGTGTGGATCTGAGCCACAGCAAGAAATTCTTCACATTTTTATTCACCAACACCCGCACGCCGCAGTCTGGGTTTTACGAGTTTTCTCCTTCCAATACCATCCTGCTGATCCCGCGCGATTATGGGCTCAGTATTATCTCCAAGGATTTGGTACTTAATCCAAAGCGCGAAGGCAAAGTCGGCAGCAAAGAACCGCCGATCGTATTTGACTATCTGGTGACCACCTCTGGGCCAAGGCAGGCTGATAGCATTACCGCGCAGGTCTACGGCCCGGCGGGGCAGGTCAGTGGCCGCCCATACTGCGTCTTTTCCTCCCCCGACGGTAAGCTCCAGGTGCCATTCTCGGCCTATCTGGCTTATACCAACGACGTCGGGCAAGTCGTCCGCACGCGTGCCAGTTGTGATGATGTGCCTATTAGCTTGAATGCGGCGCGTTGGGTAAGAACCGCTTGGCCTGTTCCCTCGCACAACGACGGCAGTTTTTATCGCACCGATTTATCGCTCAGCTTCCCGATGAATGAGGGCCATTCGATGTGGAGCATGGATGGGCGGGATTGGATGGGGATTGTCAGTGCCACGGGTGAGGTAAGGGTCAGGGCGGTCTGGACCGGCCCTGATATCCATTAGGACTGAAAATGATGATAAGGCTAGGGGGGTGGTTAGCGGGGCTGATGCTGGCGTTTCCGGCGCAGGCGATTTATCTCTCGTCCGGCGTATTTACTCTGGAGAGCGATCGCACCTTCTTCTCGCGCCAGTGGGTTAACAACACCAAAGAGACCAATCTGTACGTGATAGGTGCCTATCGGATTGCCAAACCGGGGGTTGATGAACAACCTCAACCGCTGGAACAGGGCGAACTGCTCTATACGCCACTGCGCAAAATACTGGAACCAGGGAGCCTGGAGTATTTCAAGATCTTCTACCGTGGCCCAGAGGACGATCGCGAGCGCTATTATCGTGTGGCGATCCAGGAGATCCCGGCCAATGCAATGGAGATGCAGGGGGAGGGTAAGACGCCCCTGGTTTCCCCTACGGTGGCGCTTGATACCATTTTGGTGATCCGCCCGCGCAAGATGCGTTTCACTTATCACTATGATCCGCAGGCCGGGGTGTTGAAAAACACCGGCAATACCTATTTTCGCGTGATGATCCATCAGAGTTGTGATGGGCAGGATGACAGCGCCAAGGTGTTCAATCTGTTGCCGGGGGAAAGTTATCGTGGAGCCGATCTGCGTGGGCAGCACCGCAAGTTTATTGTTGGTTTCAACAAATACCTACGGTTGGGGGAGCAGTGCTTCGAGCAGGGGCTGGAGTAGGATTTTCACCCCTCACCCCAACCCTCTCCCACAGGGAGAGGGAGCTGATAGCCCCTGCTCTTTTGGAAGTAAAAAAGCCATCTCAGCAAACTTGTTCACCTCCTCATCCAAGGTGAATAACTACAATTTAAGAGATACTCTATCGGTCCCCTCTCCTTTTGGGCTGTCTCTTATACACAAATCCCCGGCACTTTTGCCGGGGATTTTTTGAACCTTTTTCCCGTCTGTTGATCTCTCTTTATATTCTCCTCTTCCATGGTTTTTAGTATGGTACTTTCTGATTGTT
>NZ_JBKJYW010000044.1:0-8824 GCF_046715635.1 Serratia sp. (in: enterobacteria) | reverse complement strand
GCCAGCGTAACGAATTGCTCGACGTGTCCGACGTGAGCGAAACCATCAACAGCATCCGTGAAGACGTGTTCAAAACCACCATCGACAGCTACATTCCGCCGCAGTCGCTGGAAGAAATGTGGGATGTTCAGGGCCTGGAAGATCGCCTGAAAAACGACTTCGATCTGGATATGCCGATCGCCGAGTGGCTGGATAAAGAACCTGAGCTGCACGAAGAAACGCTGCGTGAGCGCATTATGGCGAAGGCGAAGGAAGATTACCTGCGCAAAGAAGAGGTTGTTGGCGCCGAAATGATGCGCAACTTCGAAAAAGGCGTGATGCTGCAGACGCTGGACTCCCTGTGGAAAGAGCACCTGGCGGCGATGGATTACCTGCGTCAGGGTATCCACCTGCGTGGTTATGCGCAAAAAGATCCGAAGCAGGAATACAAGCGTGAATCCTTCAACATGTTTTCCACCATGCTGGAATCGCTGAAATATGAAGTGATTAGCGTGTTGAGTAAGGTGCAGGTGCGCATGCCGGAAGAGGTTGAGGCTCTGGAGCTGCAACGTCGCGAAGAAGCCGAGCGTCTGGCACGCCAGCAACAGCTGAGCCACCAGGAAGAAAACGCCCTCGCGGTCACCGATCCGAACGCTCCGGCTGTTGCCGAACGTAAAGTAGGGCGCAACGATCCTTGCCCATGCGGTTCCGGTAAGAAATACAAGCAGTGCCACGGCCGCCTGCAAAAGTAAACCGGGCGCAGTGAACGGTTAACGGTAAGGGCTCAGCATGCTGAGCCCTTTTTTTAAGTGGTAACATCTGGAGGATGCGATGAAGCACCTGAACATCGCCGTAGGGATTATCCGTAACCCACAGCAGGAAATCTTCATCACACGCCGCGCCGCCGATTCACACATGGCAGGCTTTTGGGAATTCCCTGGCGGCAAGATTGAGCAGGGCGAAACGCCGGAGCAGGCATTAGGCCGCGAATTGCTGGAAGAAACCGGGATCCAGGCCAATCAGGCACGGTTACTGGAGGTGCTGGAGCACCGTTTCACCGATCGCATCGTGACGCTGAATTTCTATCTGGTGGAGGATTGGCAGGGCGAGCCCTATGGCCGTGAAGGCCAGCCGATGCGTTGGGTGAAGCAGGCCGACCTGCGTGAGGAAGAGTTCCCCGAGGCCAACGTCAGTATCATTAAACTGTTGGTGGCGCAGGCTAGTGCCGCGTAATGCATTTTAGGCCTGGGCTACCAGGCCTAATAACACCACTTTAAAGATCCTTGTCCTCTTCACTCCAATCTTCGCTTTCATTCAGTTCATTATTGCTGGGAATGCGTTTCTCTTCATCGGCCCATTCACCGAGATCGATCAACTGGCAGCGCTTGCAGCAGAACGGGCGATACGGGCTAACTTCCCCCCAAACCACGCCTTTGCCACAGGTTGGGCATTTTACTACGGTCATATTCATTCCTTTCTCCCTCTGATAGTTAAAGGGGGTAATTCAGTGTGTTAGCAGCAGGCCAGCTCAAAGGTCAGACGCTCCGGCACTGTGCCGTTTTCGCTGTCTAGCGGCAGGAAGCGGATGGCATAGCGCGTCTTGTGGCCTGAAATCTGCGGGTAAAGCTGGTAAGCCAGATTGATACGCAAGCGTAACAGATCTGCCCCTTCGGCGTTATCCTGGAAGAAGCCATTGAGGCTGATCTGACTGCGAAACTGCCCAGCCTGGCGCACCAGATCCAACACGATGGTCAGCGCCTGATTCAAGGGTTCCAGGGTTTGCAACCAGTCTGCCACGTCGGCATCACGTTCATGCTGCGCTACGTGCATCCACATATGCAGCGTAGGCAAATCAAAGCTGCAACAGCCGCCAGGGATGCTCAGACGTTGGCGAACCAGGCTGATCAGCCGATCTTCACGCAGCGCCTGGCCCATACGCGGGGCAGACATCAGCGCAGATGCGCAGCCCTTCAACTGGCTGCGAAGCTGATTGACCACCAAGATATCGACACCGGGCATTTCCGCCCACTGCAGTAATTTCTGCTGCTGGCGTTCCAGCTCTTTGAGCAGTTCAGTGCGCACTTCGCCACGTTCCAATACGTCCAGCAGGTCCGCAACGGTACGGAAAAAGGTTAGGGCGATAGCGGTTTCGCTCAGTGCTCTTTGGCCATGCAGCTGTTGTAATAAAAACTCGATCCGCAGCCAGGTGCGCATTTTTTCATTTAACGGGTGTTCAAAGAGAACGGTCGGGGAAGCGTCACTCATTCGGTGTGATCCTGTCGGGTCGCTGAGGTTGCCAGCTCAAGATAGTGTTGATGCAATGCGGCGACATGGGATTCAATTCCCTGTGTGCTACCGCTATTGTCAATGATGTCATCTGCAACGGCCAGGCGTTGTTCGCGCGTAGCCTGTGCAGACAGAATATTCAGCGCCTGCTGACGGCTGATGCCGTCGCGGGCCATGGTTCTGGCTAATTGTGTCTCGCTGTCGACATCCACCACTAAAACGCGGTCGGCACGATCCTGCAGGCCGTTTTCTACCAGCAAGGGGACTACCCATAGTACGTAACAACTCTGTGCGTTGGCTAGTTGACGCTGCGTTTCCCGCTGGATCTGCGGGTGCAGCAACTGGTTTAGCCAGCGCTTTTCATCGGGATCGCTGAAGATCTGCTGACGTAAAGCCGCACGGTTGAGGGATCCGTCCGCCAGCAACATTTCATTACCAAAATGTGCCGCAATGGCGTCCAATGCCGGGGTTCCAGGCTCAACTACCTGGCGAGCAATGATATCTGCATCCACAATGACCACGCCAAAACGTGCAAAGGCGTTGGCAACGGTGGACTTACCGCTGCCGATACCGCCGGTTAATGCCACTAGGTAGGCCATGGTCGAAGGGGATCCTGATATTCAGCAAAAAGAATAAACGAATCATAAAGCGATCGCGCAGAAGTGCAAGCGGGTGCGAATGACTTGCTTCGCGCACGAGCTTTTAGGGCGGTTAAACTGAAAAAGGGCATCGAGAAAATGAGGCGGCAATCACATTGGGGTGTAGCAGGTAAATTTGTGGGATTGTACCGTAAATAAAGGCGAAATCGCAGTCTTGCCGAGCGATTATTAGTGCGTATGATAGCATCACTGGAACTGGCAATAACAATACCCGTCGCCTTTCAAGCTGAAACTTGAAATGCATAGGGTAGTGGTTCGAAATCCCTTTGCGATCCGTCGCCAAAAACCAGGAAATCATAAGTCATGCGTATTGAAGAAGATTTGAAGTTAGGCTTTAAAGATGTGTTGATCCGCCCAAAGCGTTCCACGCTGAAAAGCCGCTCGGAAGTTGAACTGGAGCGCCAGTTTACCTTCAAACATTCAGGTTACAACTGGTCCGGTGTGCCGATTATTGCCGCCAATATGGACACGGTTGGCACCTTCCGCATGGCCGAGGCCCTGGCATCCTTCGACGTTCTCACCGCCGTTCATAAACACTACACCGTTGAGCAATGGGCCGAGTTTGTGCAGCGCTCGTCCGAATCCGTGTTGCGTCATGTGATGGTGTCTACCGGCACTTCTGAAGCCGACTTCGTCAAGATGAAGCAGATCCTGGCTCTCTCTCCGGCGTTGAAATTTATCTGCATCGACGTGGCCAACGGCTATTCCGAACACTTTGTTGCCTTCCTGAAAAAAGCCCGTGAAGCTTGCCCTAGCCATGTGATCTGCGCGGGTAACGTGGTTACCGGTGAAATGGTGGAAGAGCTGGTGCTGTCCGGTGCCGACATCGTCAAGGTTGGGATTGGTCCTGGTTCGGTTTGTACCACTCGTGTGAAAACCGGCGTGGGCTATCCGCAGCTTTCCGCGGTGATCGAATGTGCTGATGCCGCACACGGCCTGGGCGGGCAGATTGTCAGCGATGGTGGTTGTTCTGTACCAGGTGATGTGGCGAAAGCTTTCGGCGGCGGCGCAGACTTTGTCATGCTGGGCGGGATGTTGGCCGGGCACGACGAATGTGAAGGCACCGTGGTGGAAGAGAACGGTGAGAAATTCATGCTGTTCTACGGTATGAGCTCAGAGTCTGCCATGAAACGCCATGTGGGCGGGGTAGCTGGCTACCGTGCCGCGGAAGGCAAAACCGTCAAGCTGCCGCTGCGTGGTGAAGTCGAGTTCACCGTGCGTGATATTCTCGGTGGCCTGCGTTCTGCCTGTACTTACGTGGGTGCAGAGCGTCTGAAAGAGCTGACCAAACGCACCACCTTTATCCGCGTAGCGGAGCAGGAAAACCGCGTTTTCGGCAGCAAATAATTGCCTGACCTGGTAGGGGCGCAATGCTGCGCCCGTATCAAACAGGGCGAAAATAGAGAGCACTACCCCAATACATTCCCCAACTGAAATATCGGCAAATACATCGCGATCACCAACGTACCCACAATCCCGCCAACCACTATCATCAGCAACGGCTCCAGCGTTTGCGCCAGCGTATCGGCGAGCTCATAGGTCTGTTGTTCGTGCCAAAGCGCCAGCTTGTCCAACAGGATATCGAGCGTGCCGGACTCTTCTCCCACCCGCACTAATTGCTGGCACAGCGAAGGAAACAGCGGCTGTTGAGCTAGCGCACTGTGGAAGGGAAAACCTTGGGAGAGTTGCTGTTCGATCGCCGTCAGCGCCTGGCAATAAAACACAATATTCACCGATAACTTTGCAGCGCCTAGCCCTGCCACTAGTGTCAATCCGGCCTGCTGTGTCATCGCCAGAATACGAAACACCTGACTGAGGCAGTTGCCCTTGACCAACGAGGCGATCAACGGGATGCGCAGTAGCATCGCCTGCTCACGTTGTTGCCAATCTGCTAATGGATGCAACCAGCGCCAATAAAATCCTGCCAGCCCAGCCACCGTGATCATCAGATAAGGCCCGGTTGCGAGCAATGCGCTGGACAGTGCCAGCAGCCCTTGAGTAAACCAGGGCAACGGGGCGTCGAAAGATTGATAAATTTTGGCAAACTCTGGCAGCACCATCACCAACATCAGAATGGTGACTGAAATGGCCACCAGGCAGATAAATAGCGGATAGCGCAGCGCCTTCAGCACCTTTTTCTGTAGCTTCTGCTGGGCTTCTTGTTGCTGGGCCAACTGTAGGCAGCAGCGATCCAGATTGCCCGTCAATTCGCCGATAGCGATCAGTTGGCGGTAGATTAGGGGGAAGACGCGATGTTGCTCAGCAATCACTTCGGAAAAGGGCTGCCCCATCGCCACGCTATTGCTGATTTCCAGCAACAGACAGCGCCAGGCGGCCGATTGATGCTCCTGAGCCAGCAGCTGTAGGCTGTTGACCAGCGGTAACCCGGCTTGCAACAGGGTCGCCAACTGGCGGGTGAATTGGATCAGCGGCTCGCCACGCCATTGACGTGCAGAGACCCGTTTCCCCGCCCCCAGTTGGTAAGGCTGTAATCCCTGCTCCAGCAAATGCTGATAGACCTGGTTTTTCTCCTCTGCCAGCAGTTCACCACGGCGAATTCCGCCTTGGCTGTCGATGGCTTGCCAAACAAACAGACGGCGCGTTTTCATGGTGTACTCTCGGCCTGGGTGGTCACCCCGACCACGCGGTACAGCTCCTCCAGAGAGGTTGTTCCTTGGGCGACCAACTCCAGGCCAGCTTGTAGCAGCGTCGCTTGGCCCTGCTGCTGTGCGATATCGGCCAACTGTATCACCGAGGCATTTTGCATCAGGGCGTTTTGGATCTCTGGCGTGATCTTCAGGAGCTCGTAGATGCCGATCCGGCCGTAATAACCGCCAAAGCAATGTTCGCAGCCGGCCGCACGCCATGGGATCAGGGGTTCCGGCCAGAGGGTGGCTGGGAAGTGCAGGATCTCGACTTGTGGATAGCGACAATGGGGGCATAAACGCCGCACCAGGCGTTGGGCGATCACCAGTTTCAGGCAGGCCGCCAGCAGGTAACCGGGAATGCCCATTTGGGTCAGGCGGGTCAGCGTTTCACAGGTGGAGTTGGTATGTAGGGTCGATAACACTAAATGCCCGGTTTGTGCCGCCTTGACGGCAATTTCTGCCGTCTCTTTATCGCGGATCTCGCCGATCATGATGACATCTGGATCCTGGCGCAGCAGGGCCCGTAACACGCGCGCGAAATCCAGATCGGTTTTGCTGTTGATCTGCGTCTGGTTAATACCGAACACCGGGATCTCGATGGGATCTTCGACGCTGCACAGGTTGCTCTGCGCATCGTTCAACTGGCGTAACCCGCTGTACAGCGTCACGGTTTTACCGCTGCCGGTCGGGCCGGTCACCAGGATCATGCCTTGCGGGTTGGAGAGGGCATTGGCATACCATCCGAGCGCTTTCTGGCTCATACCAAGCTGTTCGAGCGGCAATTCCTGGCGATCGGTTTGCAGGATCCTCAGTACCACCTTTTCGCCATGCAGCGTAGGTAAGGTGGAGATCCGCATAGAGAAACTGGCATTATCCAGCTGCACGCTGAGTTGGCCATCCTGTGGCAGGCGGCGCTCGGCGATATCCAGTTGCCCCATGATCTTCAACCTGGCGGTGATCCTGGCCGCCAGCGAAAAGGGGGGAGAGGCGATCGCCTGTAGCACACCGTCAATCCTGAGCCTGACGCGGAACCTCTGCTGATACGGTTCAAAATGCACGTCGGAGGCACGCCGTTGAATGGCGCTACGCAGCGTTTGATTAATAAATTGCACCACCGGAGTGTCGCCGTCGTCGTTAAGCGAGGGGGACTGCTCCTCGCTATTTTCCACGGGTGGCACCAGGGCGAGGGATTGCCGCTGGTTCTGTGCCTGTTCCAGCCGTGCAACGGGCCATTGCTCAATCTCAACGCTTTTGCCGGTGGCGAAACGCAGGGCGCTCACTAGTGCCGCAGGGATTTCACCATGCAGGGCGATAGTCAGCCGTTGCCTGTCTTCGCAGAGTGCCAGTGCCTGATAGCGTTGGCACAGCGCGTGGATTTCATCGCTGATTTCCATGCGGGCTCCTTACTGTGTGGCATCATCAAAACGGAAAACTTCCTGGCAGGTTTCCTGCAGGCTGGTGTTACTGCTGTTGCATTGGCGTGTCCAGCGCATCGGACCGGTGGCGTCTATCGTGGGAGCCAGTGTCACTGTCAGGCCCTGCAGGCTCTGTGCGCCAACCAGGCTGATGGTTCCCCCGGTGACCTGGATACTGCTGACATAACGTGTTGTTACCCCCGCAGGGATCCCCTTGCTGCCTGCATCGCAGCCTGACGGGCCGCCGCCTTCCAGTGCACACAATTCAACTGCCATTTTGTAAGGCACCATGGCCTGCAACATATCGGTCATGGCGGCCTTCTGGATATAGCGCTGATAGGCGGGAATGCCAATGGCGCTGAGGATGGCGACGATGGCAATAACCACCATTAATTCGATCAGGGTAAAACCGCGTTGTGTTTCCATCTGTTGTTTCCTCCGTAGTCATCAGGAGGCAACGTTAAAATGGCCAATAGCGGGTGGCGAGGGGGGAATACGGATTATGCGTGGCTGTTCCACCACAATATGCGCGTGTTACGCCGCGTTGAAAAATAATGCGTAGTGCTTCACAACCGGGAAAGGAACAGTGCTTTTCAATGGCGCAATGCCCGTCAGTTAAGGCAGCCAAACTTCCCTCTCACCTTCACCAGAAGACTGCCTTTCTGGCACTACTACCTCCGCTTGAACCGCCGGCTGGTCTGGACAGTGTCTCATTTCTCCCTAAAATTTTGCTCTCATAAACGATGATTATTCTTACCGACGCAGAATGATCTTATCTGTGGTTTTTTATATGCAATGCGATATCTACAGGCTTTCAATGCTATTTATTGGGTTTTTGACCTTCTTTTTGTAAGAAATATCCTTTATATATTATTCCGTAATATAATTCTTATATAATAATTATCAATCAAATTACCATTGATCTGTTTTAGATATCACGGTATCTTTGCCCTCGCCATAACATGGAAATTAATAGATATCATATATTCTGCGCTTTAATAAAGGCATGGGTTATTGTGCCTTTATATTGAGCGTAGATTCGTTCTATCATTGATGATAGACATGACTAGGGCTGTTTTATTTCACTTTTATATAAGGATGATGTTGTGAAAAAAGTAAACGTTTTTGAAGCAAGTGCAATCGTTGGTGGAACTTGCAATACCTGTAGCGTTGAGTATGTAAACCTTACCCCAAGCACTTGTACTGCTGTTACCACTTGTGTAGACAAAGATGGCAAGGTTGTTAGCGTTGACAGCGCGCCAGTTGCGCTGAACAGCTGTCCTGCGCAGCCATAATGTAAACATTGGTTTCCTGTCTGACAGGAACTGATGCCAGTGCTGGTGCGGTAGGGTTTATCGCACCAGCCTGTTTGATTCTCGTGCATTTTAATGGACTGGGATGTGACTGCTGCAAGGATTATTGCCAGCCTGCCTGACTAAAACAATCAATATCTCTCCGTTATTAAGTGCTAATCGATTTACCCTTATGCATTAAGGTTTGTGGTTATTAGCACGCAACCTTGAAAGATTTTGGGTATATGTAATTTAGGACGCAGCGCTCATGTTCAAAAAGCCCTTTTATCTTTTCGCCTATACCCTTTTAGTTATTATTATATCTTCGCTGATCACCACGGCTTATTTCCACTATTTTGTGCTGAATCAAAACGGTGGTCCTGAACAACAAACTCTGACTATGGTCAGCGAGAGCGATGTTAAAACCAGCCCGATAAACACGGATAATACGATTGTCGAGATCTTCTCTTACGGCTGCCACTATTGCGCCTTGAACGAAGAGAATGTTGCCAAGATGGAAGCGCGGATGCCAGCCGGGACTCAAC
>NZ_JBKJYW010000043.1:0-2755 GCF_046715635.1 Serratia sp. (in: enterobacteria) | reverse complement strand
GAGCTGGCGAAAGACTGGCGTACCGACCGCATGCTGCGCAAACTGGAGGCATTGCTGGCCGTGGCAGATGAAAATGCGTCGCTTATCATCACCGGTAACGGTGATGTGGTGCAGCCAGAAAACGATTTGATTGCGATCGGCTCTGGTGGCCCTTATGCCCAGTCTGCTGCCCGCGCACTGTTGGAAAATACCGAGTTAAGCGCCCGCGAAATCGTGGAGAAATCCCTCAGCATCGCTGGTGATATCTGTATTTACACCAATCATTTCCACACTATCGAACAATTGCCTTCCAAAGCGTAAGGATCGAATATCATGTCTGAAATGACCCCGCGCGAGATCGTCAGCGAACTGGACAGCTACATTATTGGCCAGAACAAAGCCAAAAGAGCCGTCGCCATTGCCCTGCGCAACCGCTGGCGCCGGATGCAGCTCAATGAGATGCTGCGTCACGAAGTGACCCCAAAAAATATTCTGATGATCGGCCCAACCGGCGTCGGTAAAACCGAGATCGCCCGTCGTCTGGCTAAACTGGCCAACGCTCCCTTCATCAAGGTAGAAGCCACCAAGTTCACCGAAGTGGGCTATGTGGGTAAAGAAGTGGACTCTATCATCCGCGATCTGACCGACGCCGCCGTGAAAATGGTGCGTCTGCAATCGATCGAGAAAAATCGCACCCGTGCGGAAGAGATGGCAGAAGAACGCATTCTTGACGTGTTGATCCCACCGGCCAAGAACAATTGGGGCCAGGCAGAAGAGCAGAATGAACCTTCTGCCGCTCGCCAGGCATTCCGCAAGAAACTGCGTGAAGGTCAGCTGGACGATAAAGAAATTGAAATCGATCTGGCCTCGGCCCCGATGGGCGTGGAAATCATGGCTCCTCCGGGCATGGAAGAGATGACCAACCAGCTGCAATCGATGTTCCAAAACCTCGGTGGGCAGAAGCAGAAACCGCGTAAAGTGAAGATCAAGGAAGCCTTCAAGCTGCTGATCGAAGAAGAAGCGGCCAAACTGGTGAACCCGGAAGAGCTGAAAGAGCAGGCGGTGGAAGCGGTTGAGCAGCACGGTATCGTGTTTATCGATGAGATCGACAAAATCTGTAAGCGCAGCGGCCAGAGCTCCGGCCCGGACGTGTCCCGCGAGGGCGTCCAACGCGACCTGCTGCCACTGGTGGAAGGCTGTACGGTATCAACCAAGCACGGCATGGTGAAAACCGATCACATTCTGTTTATCGCCTCCGGCGCGTTCCAGACCGCCAGCCCTTCCGACCTGATCCCGGAACTGCAAGGCCGCCTGCCAATTCGCGTTGAGCTGCAAGCGCTGACCACGGAAGATTTTGAACGTATCCTGACCGAGCCAAGCGCGTCGCTTACCGAGCAGTACAAAGCATTGATGGCCACCGAAGGTGTCACCATCGATTTCACCGCCGACGGTATCCGCCGCATCGCCGAAGCCGCCTGGCAGGTTAACGAAAGCACCGAAAACATCGGCGCACGTCGTCTGCACACCGTGCTGGAGCGTCTGATGGAAGATATTTCGTACGATGCGAGTGAAATTGGCGGCCAATCCATTACAATTGACGCGGAATACGTGCGCAATCATCTGGATGAACTGGTAGCGGATGAAGATCTGAGTCGTTTTATTCTATAATCGCTCTATCACTGTCCTGTCAGTTATCTTTGTGGGAGGCATTGCCTCCCACATTTATTTTTAACGGACACCGTCTTTTGACTTATTGAAGCGAAATATGAGCTCATCAACCACCACCACCCCGGTCAGAGCCTGGCTGGAAAGTTTACGACCACGAACCCTGCCATTGGCCTTTGCCTCCATCGTTGTCGGTTCCGCGATCGCCGCCTGGCAGGGCAGCCTGAAGCCCGGCGTGGCGCTGTTGGCTCTGCTGACCGCAGGTCTGCTGCAGATCCTCTCCAACCTGGCCAACGATTACGGCGATGCGGTAAAAGGCAGCGATAAAGAAGACCGTATTGGTCCGTTGCGTGGCATGCAAAAAGGCATGATCACCCAAAGCCAGATGAAACGGGCCTTGATGCTGACGGTGGTGCTGATCGCCATTTCCGGTTGCTGGCTCATCGCCGTCGCCTGTGAAAAACCCAGCGATGTGGTGGGCTTCCTGGTGCTGGGCGGGTTAGCGATTATCGCGGCCATTACCTACACCGTGGGCACCAAGCCTTACGGTTATCTGGGGTTGGGCGATATTTCGGTATTGGTGTTTTTCGGCTGGCTCAGCGTGGCAGGCACTTACTATCTTCAGACTCACACTTTCGATAGCGTCGTGATGTTGCCAGCCACCGCCTGTGGCCTGCTCGCAGCGGCGGTGTTGAACATCAATAATCTGCGCGATATCGAAAGTGACCGCGCCAACGGCAAAAATACCCTGGCCGTCCGCCTTGGCCCACAGAATGCGCGCTATTACCACGCAATGCTGCTGATTGCCGCCGTGGTCTGCTTTGCCCTGTTTACCCTGCTTAACCTGCACAGCCTGTGGGGCTGGCTGTTTGTGCTGGCCGTCCCGCTGCTATTTCGCCACGGCATGCGTGTCTTACGTGACCCTACGGCCGTCGGCATGCGCCCAATGTTGGAACATATGGTTAAGGCTGCCTTGCTCGCCAACGTGCTGTTTGCCATCGGTGTCGTGCTCAGTTAGGTGAAACTCAGGTGCCAGAACGCATCCTGGCACTGATGATTTTGCCAACAGGGCGGATAAAGGGATATACTGGTTATTCCAGCGGCAAACAGA
>NZ_JBKJYW010000042.1:0-11408 GCF_046715635.1 Serratia sp. (in: enterobacteria) | reverse complement strand
TAGCCAGCGTGTTGAACGGCGTAGGGCTGAAAAAGGCGGAGGCCATAGTGCGCTACCGCGAACAGAACGGGCCGTTTAGCGAAATAGACCAGCTACAGGAGGTGCCGGGGATCGGTCCCTCCTTGGTGGAAAGAAATCGTGATCGATTGAAAATGTGATCCCGCTCGCGGCTGTGTGGCAAAGTGCCCTCGCAGCCGCGCTGCTCTGCTACATTTTACAGGTCATACCAGTCATCCATCGCAAACTCTTTGCCCAAGCTCTGCGGTACAGGCGTGTAGCCTGCAAGGAGGGATAACACTGAACGGGTATGCCGGTATTAATTCGCTATCACCAGAGCAGGAGCGGTTGTTTCACTATGCAGACTTATATCAAAGTTCGTGGCTATCATCTTGATGTCTATCAACACGTTAATAATGCCCGGTATCTGGAATTCCTGGAGGAAGCGCGCTGGGAGTGGCTGGAGGATCTGGATGCTTTCCACTGGATGACGCAAAACAACATCGCGTTTATCGTGG
This sequence comes from Serratia sp. (in: enterobacteria), assembly GCF_046715635.1. Classification (GTDB taxonomy): domain Bacteria; phylum Pseudomonadota; class Gammaproteobacteria; order Enterobacterales; family Enterobacteriaceae; genus Chania. The sequence goes on along the minus strand of NZ_JBKJYW010000042.1, from coordinate 10,893 downwards.
TGAACATCAATATCAATTATCGTAAGCCCGCCGTATTGGGGGATAAGCTGCGTATCGATAGCCAGATGCTGCAACTCAATGGCAAGAGCGGCGTGCTGAGCCAGCAGGTATTGCTGGAGCCTGAGGGGACAGTGGTCGCCGACGCGACGCTAACCTTTGTTTGTATCGATTTGAAAACCCAGCGTGCACTGCCGATTGAAGGCGCACTGCGTGAACATCTGGTGGCACTACAGCAGAAAGATGCTGAGGCCTGATTAAGCATCGTGCTGGTCATGGCCCTCACCCTAGCCCTCTCCCACAGGGAGAGGGGACCGAACGTGCCAGCGGTTATTTCTCTCGCGACCTGACCATCGGTAAATGAAAGGGTCGGTGCTACAGGGATATCTCAGTACCCGATGACAACACCACTCCAGCCCCCTCTCCCTAAACTGGTGTTTATGTAGATCCCTATCTTTACATTGGGAGAGGGTTGGGGTAAGGGGAGCCAACGATGGCTTAATCTGACTTATTGAGCGGCATTCCAGCCGCCCATGAACTGGCTTAAACCAAGCCGGTTTTCCGCTTCAGGCTGGCCATCACGCCGACCTTATCCTGCTGATACTGCTGCAACCCGTTGGCGCGCAGATGACAGGCCGCGCATTCTCCACAGCCGTCGCCTTGAACGCCGTTATAACAGGTGAGCGTCTCATGGCGGATGCGTTCCAACTGCTGGTAATAGTCCGCCAGCGCCCAGGTCTCAGCCTTGTTGAGCCACATCAGTGGGGTTTCAAAGCGAATATCACGTGCGATCCCCAGCACGATGGCCTGATTGAGGGCCTTAACAAACTCGTCGCGGCAATCCGGATAACCCGAGAAATCGGTCTCGCACACGCCGGTGATCACAGCTTCGGCTTCCACCTGGTAGGCGTAAATCGCCGCCAGGGTGAGGAACAGGATGTTGCGCCCCGGCACAAAGGTGCTTGGCAAGGCATCGGTCTGTGAGCTGTCGTAGGCGGGGACCGGAATGTTATCGCGAGTCAGGCTGCTGATGGCCAGCTCATTGAGCAACCCAACGTCCAAAACCTTGTGCGCCTTAGCGCCCAGAGTGTGGCATAGGGCCTGGGCCACCTCGATTTCGGCGCGATGACGCTGGCCGTAATCGAACGTGATGCAGTGAACTTCATCATACTGTTGCAATGCCTGGATCAAGCAGGTCGTGGAGTCTTGTCCACCGCTAAAAACGACGACTGCGCGCTTCATAAATCTACCTTTTGGGTTGAAGCCATTCCCGATGCACATTCGGGCGGCCGGTTTATGCCCTTTGCTGCCAGGCTACAGCGTTACTGGCCTGAGACTGGCGCTATTGGGCTTCGTAACACACATGCGGGGATGCTATCAGAAATGCTCGCAACAGCGTAGGCCAACCTAATCATCCAGCGGCGGTGGCAGCCAAGCCTGGCAAAAATCAAACCAGCCGTAGGCGGTGAGCATCACGCCATGTATACGGGGAGGGGCACTGACCTGATACTGATAGTTGAATAGGGGAGTGAGGATCGCGGCTCCCATCAACTGTTGATAATACGCTTTTAGCTGGCTGTAGCGCTGCTGCGGTGCTGGGCATTGCTGGATCTGTTGCAGGATCCGCTGCTGGTGTTGCCAATCCTCTTCTCGCAAGATCCCTTGCCACAGCAAATCGCGACGTAGCCAGCTTTCTAACGTCGCTTCCGGGGCTTCACCAATCAGGTTATCGGCCAGCAGCAGATCGGCTTGGGCTATTTGCTCGGTACTCTGCCAGCGTTTGCCGGAATAATAGTGGATCTCTAATTGACAACCATGCTCCGCCAGCAATTGTTGCAAAGCCTGAGTCACGCTCTCAAGTTCGATCGGAGGATGGTACAGCAGTGTCAACCGAGGAGGCAGCTCAACATCCTGCCTGACATCATGCTCAGGGATCGCCCAGCCTGGCAGCATTTCATGGCTTGGCATGATCACGCCCTGCTGGATGGGCAAATTGGCCAGCAACCCGGAGTACTGGATCAGCATCAGCAGCTTTTGCCCTTGTGCCTCAGTCAGTACGCCACGGCGCTGGTTAATCGCCAGATAGCACCACCCTTGGCTCATGCTGCGTTGTACCGGCCGAGCCTGTGCCAGTTCCTCCTGCTGGCCGATGGTGATGCGTACCGGGTGCTGGCAACTGGTGTCGGTACTGCGGGTTGGTAACTCTGGCGTGATCCAGTATTCGATGCTTTCCAGATAAGGATGTTGCAGATGGTAGTAAGGATGCTGTTCCAGCCGCACCATATGCGGCTCGTTTAGTGCCAGCTTAAAGGGACCTGCGCCGATGGTTGGTAACTCTGGATGCGTCATCAGGCAGGGCAGTTCTGCCAGCCGGTGTGCCAGCCAATAATCGGGCATTTGCAGATCGAACTGGACACATAGCGCATGCGGCAGGCTGATTGCTGCCACGCTGCTCAATAATGGCTGACTGCGCGGATGGTGTCGTAGGGCGTTGAGAGTTTGCAACAGCTGTTGGCCAGTCAAGGCCTCGCCGTTATGCCATCGTAGCTGACTGCGCAGAAAGAACTGCCAGCGCAGGCCGTCTTCGCTAATCTGCCAGTGATGGGCCAGATCGGGCTGGGGTTCTGGGCAACCGGTATTGAAGCGTGTCAAACCGGCATAGACGGTCGCGACCAGATGCTGTTCCGCACGGCCGCTTAGCGTCAACGGGTCGAGTTTTTCCAACGTGCGATAATAAGGGATACGCAGCGTAGGGCTGCCTTCTTGCCATTGGCCACCGAGGTGGGGACTCAGCAACTCTTGCAGATGTTGTGGCGCCAACTGCGCCATTTCCAAGGCACCCTGGTGATCGCCCTGTTGCAGTAAACGCTGGAGATGCGCGGCCCGCAGTTCATCAGGAGTTTTCAGGCATTGCAACTGCGCGCGTTTCCCCCTCCCGGCCTGTGAATGCCAACTTAGCCAGCCTTGTTCCTGCAATTGCTGCACCAGAGTACGTGCATGTCGCTCGCTGCAATAGAAGATCGCGGCTAATTCACCGATAGTGATCGCCACCGGCGTGTTGCCTAGCTGGTGGAACAAGCGTTGATACTGACCGAGGCGATGGACCTGGCGCATAGCGTTATCCTAGATGTTGCAAGCGATGAAAGATAAATCAGGAAGTGTTTATGCAAATTGTTCCCTATTACTTCCGTAAATACCACCCCATACTGCGGTGATTGCCATTGTGCTCACATTTACGAGGTTCCTATGTATCGCCTGGCCGCTTTCGATATGGATGGCACCCTGCTGACCCCCGATCACCGTGTCGGGCCGGAAACGTTGAGCGCGTTAAAGCAGCTTATCGACAGGGAGATGGTGGTGACCTTTGCCACTGGGCGGCATTACCTCGATGCCCAGCCGATCATGGCGCAACTGGGTTTACAAGGTTATCTGATCACCGGTAACGGCACTCGCGTCTATGATCAGCAAGGGCAGCAACTGCATGCTACCGACTTACCGGCGGAGATTGCCGAAGAAGTGTTGCATACCCACTGGCGTACCTCTGCCAGCATGCACGTGTTTCGTGATGAGGGGTGGTTGACCGAAACCGCGGTGCCAGAAATGCTGGCTGCACATCATCTCAGTGGCTTTCATTTCCAACTCACCGATTTGCGTCGTCTGCCCGCGTTTGGCAACAGCAAGGTCTGTTTCTGTGCCCCTCATGAAGAACTGGTCAAACTGCAGGTACAGTTGAGTGAGCATTTTGGCACCCGTGCCGACCTGTGCTTCTCGGCCTATGATTGCCTCGAAGTGCTGCCAAAGGGCTGCAACAAGGGAGCGGCATTGGACAGGCTGAGCCGCCATCTGGGGCTGACGTTGGCTGACTGTATGGCTTTTGGCGATGCGATGAATGATAAGGAAATGCTGGCGGGAGTCGGGCACGGCTTGGTGATGGGCAATGCCCTGCCACAGTTGAAATCGTTACTGCCTCAACTACAGGTTATCGGCCACTGCGAACAGCAGGCGGTGGCTCACTATTTACACCATTGGCTGCGTTCACCACACCTCACCTATTCCCCCGAATTCTGAGGTATTACCATTACAGCCAGCCGGGTATGACTACCCGGCTTTTTTTATGTTTGATTACTGAAAAACCTTCACCGAACTTAACTTGTAGGGGCGCTGCATGCTGCGCGCTTCTGGATAATCTATAGTAACTTAATAACTTATTTTTCTAACAAATTAGCCAGCTGAGCGCTATATGGCGTCAAATCGCCGATATGGTTGTTGACCCAGTCGCTATTGTAATAGGTATCCAGATAACGCTCGCCGCTGTCGCATAACAGGGTGACGATGGCACCTTGCTCGCCTTTATCCCGCATCTGTTTGGCCAGTTGCAGCGCTCCCCAGACGTTGGTCCCGGTAGAGGCGCCTACCTTGCGGCCAAGAATGTTTTCCAACCAATAAAGGGTGGCGATACTGGCGGCATCGGGCACGCGCAGCATGTTGTCGATCACCGAAGGGATAAACGACGGTTCGGCGCGTGGGCGGCCAATCCCTTCGATGCGGCTGCCACAGCTGCCGATGATGGTGCGATCGCCATGATGGAAGCAGTCGTAGAACACCGAGTTTTCCGGATCGACCACGGTGAGCTGTGTATCATGCCCTTGATAGCGAATGTAGCGCCCTAGCGTTGCTGAGGTCCCCCCGGTCCCTGCACTCATCACGATGTGTTTCGGGATCGGGTGCGGTTCGCGCTCCATCTGACGGAAAATGCTGTCGGCGATGTTGTTGTTACCACGCCAGTCGGTGGCGCGTTCGGCAAAGGTGAACTGATCCATATAATGTCCGTTCAGCTCTTTGGCCAACTCTTCTGACACCGCATAAATCTGGGCCGCATGATCGACAAAATGGCTGCGACCACCGTAAAAGGCGATTTGCTCCACCTTACGTTTGGCGGTGCAGGAAGGCATCACCGCGATAAACGGCAGGCCGAGCAGGCGGGCAAAATAGGCTTCAGATACCGCGGTGCTGCCCGAAGAGGCTTCAATAATTGGCGTGTTCTGGTTGATCCAACCATTACAGAGCCCATAAAGGAACAGCGAACGCGCCAGGCGGTGTTTCAGACTGCCGGTGGGATGGGTGCTCTCGTCTTTCAGGTAAAGATAGATACCGGGAAATTCCGGCAGGTTCAAGCGGATCAAGTGCGTATCGGCGGAGCGTTGAAAATCCGCTTCTATTTCACCAATAGCATATTTTACCCAAGCGTTTGTCATGATCTGGCCTCAAAATAGGGGGCTTAAACCCGCCGCTTTGCAAGCTCTAGCTTGAAATCCAGCAGGGATGTTTGAGGTGTAGCATAGCGGTTCAGCGAGAAAAAAGGATTGCCATTTTTCCTGTTTAATCGCCTAATAGGAGAAATATTTTCTATGAAATCACCCTATGTTGGATAAAACTGACCGTAAACTGCTGTGCATGCTGCAACAGGACTGCACGCAATCGTTGCAAGTGCTGGCCGAAGCGGTGAATCTGACCTCAACGCCCTGCTGGAAACGGCTAAAAAGGCTGGAAGATGAAGGTTACATTCGCGCACGTGTCGCGCTGCTGGATAATGAAAAGCTCGGGCTTGGCCTGACGGCGTTTGTGCTGATAAAAACCCAGCAGCACAGCAGCGAGTGGTATCAGAAATTTGTCGATCTCACCGCGCAGATGCCGGAAGTGTTGGCGTTTTACCGTATGGCGGGGGAGTATGATTACCTGATGCAGGTCGAGGTGGCGGACATGAAAAGCTATGACAATTTCTATAAGCGCCTGGTGACTGGCGTGCCGGGGCTGATTGATGTCACTTCCAGCTTCGCGATGGAAAAAATCAAATACACCACGGCGCTACCCGTGCCAGAGTGAAATCTTCACTCTACTGTTGAATGTTAAGGTTGCAGGGCTGCAGCCGGTAATTTGTCGGATATTGTCTGGAATAAAACTGCGTGAGACTCTTTGCTCAAATAGGCTGGTACTTCCGCCGCGAGTGGCGCCGCTATCTCGGGGCCGTGGTGCTGCTGATTGCCATTGCCATCCTGCAACTGCTGCCGCCTAAGCTGGTTGGCATCATTGTCGATGGCGTCACCAAGGATCAGATGTCCAACAAGGTGCTGATGGCCTGGCTGGGATTGATGATTGGCACCGCCATTGTGGTTTATCTGCTGCGTTACGTGTGGCGAGTGCTGCTGTTTGGGGCTTCCTATCAACTGGCCGTCGAACTGCGGGAAAACTTCTATCGTCAACTCAGCCGTCAGAACCCGGCTTTCTATCTACGCCACCGTACCGGCGATCTGATGGCCAGGGCGACCAATGACGTCGACCGTGTGGTGTTTGCCGCCGGTGAAGGCGTGCTGACGCTGGTGGACTCTTTGGTGATGGGGCTGGCGGTGCTGATCGTGATGAGTACCCAGATCAGTTGGCAATTGACCCTGCTTTCCCTGATCCCGATGCCGATCATGGCGATCGTCATCAAATACTATGGCGATCAGCTGCACCAGCGTTTCAAGTCAGCGCAGGCCGCGTTCTCCAGCCTTAACGATCAGGCACAGGAGAGCATGACCAGCATCCGTATGATCAAGGCTTTTGGCCTGGAGGATCATCAGTCTAACCAGTTTGCTGAAGTAGCAGCGCAAACCGGCGCAAAGAATATGCACGTGGCGCGAGTCGATGCGCGCTTTGATCCGACCATTTACATCGCTATCGGCGCGGCCAACCTGCTGGCGATCGGCGGTGGTAGCTGGATGGTGGTTAACGGTTCCCTCACGTTGGGGCAACTGACCAGCTTTGTCATGTACCTCGGCCTGATGATTTGGCCGATGCTGGCACTGGCCTGGATGTTTAACATCGTCGAGCGCGGCAGTGCCGCCTATAGCCGTATCCGCAGCCTGCTGGAAGAGGCACCGGCCGTGAAGGATGGTGAACTCGATCTGCCCGCCGGGCGCGGTAACCTGAATGTGGCAATTAACGCCTTCCATTATCCGCAAACCAACAAACCAGCTCTGCATGACGTGGCGTTGCAGTTGCGGCCGGGGCAAATGCTGGGGCTGTGTGGGCCTACCGGTTCGGGCAAATCGACGCTGCTATCGTTGATCCAGCGCCAGTTCGATATTGATGACGGCCATATCCGCTATCACGGTTTGCCACTCACCCAGATCAAGCTCGACGAGTGGCGTTCACGTCTGTCAGTCGTCAGCCAGACGCCGTTCTTGTTCTCCGATAGCGTGGCCAATAATATTGCCTTGGGCAACCCCGCGGCCACTCAGGAACAGATTGAGCAGGCAGCGCGACTGGCCAGCGTGCATGAAGATATTCTGCGTTTGCCTCAGGGGTACGAGACCGAGGTGGGGGAGCGTGGCGTGATGCTTTCTGGTGGCCAGAAACAACGTATTTCCATCGCGCGGGCACTACTGTTGGAGGCGGAAATTCTGATCCTCGACGACGCCCTCTCGGCGGTGGATGGGCGCACCGAACACCAGATCTTGCATAACCTGCGCAGTTGGGGGCAAAACCGCACGGTGATCATCAGCGCACACCGCCTTTCGGCCCTGACGGAAGCCAGCGAAATCCTGGTAATGCAACAGGGTTCGGTGGTACAGCGCGGGCAGCATGGGCAATTGGCTGGTGAGCCTGGTTGGTATCGCGACATGTATCGTTATCAGCAACTGGAAGCGGCGTTGGATGAGGCTCCTGATAGCACCGAGGAGGTTTTGGCCGATGAGTAAGATACAAAATATGTGGCCAACGCTGAAACGCTTGCTGGCCTATGGCTCGCCTTATCGTAAACCTCTCGGGTTGGCGGTGTTGATGCTGTGGGTAGCGGCGGCGGCAGAAGTCGCCGGACCGATCCTGATTGGCTACTTTATTGATAACTATGTTGCCAAAGGGCAACTGCCGCTGATGATTGTCAGCTCCCTGGCGGTGGCTTATATCCTGCTGGAACTGCTCGCTGCGGCGTTGCACTATTTCCAGGCCATCCTGTTTAATCGGGTGGCGGTTGGGGTGGTACAACGGTTACGCACCGACGTGATGGACGCGGCCCTGCGCCAACCGCTGAGCGCCTTTGATACCCAGCCTGTCGGGCAATTGATCTCGCGGGTGACCAACGATACCGAAGTGATCAAAGATCTGTATGTGATGGTGGTGTCCACGGTACTGAAAAGTGCGGCGCTGATCGGGGCAATGCTGGTGGCGATGTTCAGCCTGGACTGGCGCATGGCGCTGGTGGCGATCTGCATCTTCCCGGCGGTGCTGGTGGTGATGGGGATCTACCAATACTACAGCACACCGATTGTGCGGCGGATGCGTAGCTATCTGGCGGATATCAACGACGGCTTCAACGAAGTGATCAGCGGCATGGGGGTGATCCAGCAGTTCCGCCAGCAGATCCGTTTTGGCGAGCGCATGAGTGCGGCCAGCCGCTCGCATTACACCGCCCGGATGCAGACGCTGCGCCTGGATGGTTTCCTGTTGCGGCCACTGCTTAGCCTGTTCTCTGCCCTAGTACTCTGTGGCTTGCTGATGCTGTTTGGCTTCAGCGGTGAGGGCGCGATTGGCGTAGGGGTGCTGTATGCCTTCATCAACTATCTTGGCCGTTTGAACGAACCGTTAATTGAGCTGACCGCCCAGCAATCGATATTGCAGCAGGCGGTGGTGGCCGGTGAACGTATTTTCGAACTGATGGATCGCAGCCAGCAGAGCTATGGCAGTGACGATCGCCCGCTGGCGAGCGGCCGTATTGATATTAGCGACCTGAGCTTTGCCTACCGCAGCGACAAAAAAGTGCTGCAACATATCTCGTTGCAGGTGCCGTCACGGGGTTTTGTTGCCCTGGTGGGCCATACCGGCAGCGGAAAGAGCACCCTGGCTAACCTGTTGATGGGCTATTATCCGCTGAGTGAAGGGGAAATTCGTCTGGATGGTCGCCCGCTGTCTACGCTTTCGCACCGCACCCTGCGCCAAGGTATCGCTATGGTGCAGCAAGATCCGGTGGTGATGGCGGAATCGGTGCTGGCGAACGTCACGCTTGGTCGTTCTATCGGTGAAGAGGCGGTCTGGCAGGCGCTGGAAACGGTGCAACTGGGCGAACTGGTACGTAGCTTGCCACAAGGGGTCCATACACGCCTTGGGGAGCAGGGGAACAACCTGTCCGTAGGACAGAAGCAGTTGCTGGCCTTAGCGCGCGTGCTGGTCCAGGCACCGCAGATCCTGATCCTGGATGAAGCGACCGCAAACATCGACTCTGGCACCGAGCAGGCGATCCAGCGTGCCTTACGGTTGATCCGCGAGCAGACGACGCTGGTGGTGATCGCCCATCGCCTTTCAACCATTGTTGATGCCGACTCTATTCTGGTACTGCATCGCGGTCATGCCGTAGAGCAGGGGAACCATCAGCAGCTGTTGGCACAGCAGGGCCGCTACTACCAGATGTATCAGCTACAACTGGTGGGCGAAGAGTTGGCTGCCGCGACTCGCGACGAAACGCAACCCGCATAACCTCAAGCAAGGGCTCCGCTCCAGGAGCCCGCACCATCCACAGGCAATAGCGCTTTTCAACTCCCTCCTACTGCACTTTCCCAACGCGCAATGCACCAAAAGGGTGCGCGTTCGGTAACCCACGATCTGTGCTCCCGCCTATCGCCAGTCATTAATTCTTCGTATTTCATCTAATGCATTGAATTAAATAATAAATAAATTTATGGCACAGCCTTTGCTTGGTATGAATGGTAGCGGGGTGATTTTTGGGCTTAATCGTGGAGAGGCAATATGAAGCTGGTTACCGTGGTGATCAAACCATTCAAGTTAGAGGACGTGCGTGAAGCTTTATCCTCTGTAGGTATTCAGGGACTGACCGTAACCGAAGTCAAAGGATTTGGCCGCCAGAAGGGGCATGCCGAGCTGTATCGCGGGGCAGAGTACAGCGTCAATTTCTTACCTAAGGTCAAAATTGATATCGCTATTGCCGATGACCAGTTGGATGAAGTGGTTGATGTGATTAGCAAGGCGGCCTACACCGGCAAGATCGGTGACGGCAAAATTTTCGTTGCGGAATTGCAACGTGTGATTCGAATTCGTACCGGCGAAACCGACGAAGCGGCTCTGTGATCACAGGTTCAGTCAACTGAATGGGGATGGATTGATAATGAAAAGACTGTTATCCACGTTGGGCCTGAGTTTGGTAACCCTGGTTCCTTCTTTGGCACTGGCCGCTCCGGCGGTGGCAGACAAGGCAGACAACGCCTTTATGATGATTTGCACCGCGCTGGTGCTGTTTATGACCTTACCGGGCGTAGCGCTATTCTACGGCGGTCTGCTGCGCTCCAAGAACGTTCTTTCGATGTTGACTCAGGTGACCGTCACCTTTGCCTTGGTGTGTGTGCTGTGGGTTATTTACGGCTACAGCCTGGCGTTCAGTGAAGGTAACGCCTTCTTCGGTGGTTTCCAGACGGTGATGCTCAAAGGGATCGGGATAGATAGCCTGACCGGCACCTTTAGCCAGATGATCCACGTGGCGTTCCAGTGTTCCTTCGCCTGTATTACCGTGGCGCTGGTGGTGGGCGGTTTTGCCGAACGCATCCGCTTCTCTGCGGTAGTCATTTTTGCCGCCATCTGGTTCACGATTTCATACCTGCCGATTGCGCACATGGTTTGGGGCGGTGGTTTCTTGGCAACCGACGGCGCGCTGGACTTTGCGGGCGGTACCGTGGTGCACATCAACGCGGCCAGCGCGGGTCTGGTAGGGGCCTATCTGTTGGGTAAACGGGCCGGCTATGGTAAAGAGGCTTTCAAACCACACAACCTGCCAATGGTGTTTACCGGTGCCTCGATCCTGTATATCGGCTGGTTTGGCTTCAACGCCGGTTCGGCCAGTGCGGCTAACGG
>NZ_JBKJYW010000041.1:0-9994 GCF_046715635.1 Serratia sp. (in: enterobacteria) | reverse complement strand
TCCTGCACCTGGCGGCGGAAACCGTCCAACTGCTCGCGTAACGGCAGCAACAGGCGATCCAGGCTTTGCTTATTTTGCTCATCCACCTTGCGGCCGCTGTTTTCGAAAATGCGGTTGGCCAGGTTCTCAAACTGGGTGGTCAGGCGCTGTTCACTGCTAATCAACAGCCGCTGCTTCTCTTCTGCGGCCATGCGGGTCTCTTCCAGGCGGATCGTCACCTCACGCAGTTCGGCTTCCTGCGCGCTGTTAACTTCACGCTGCGCTCGTAGCTCCTGGTTCAGTAATTCACATTCATTGCGCCAATGGTTGAGCTGTTGCAGCCTCTCCTGCCCGGCGGCCAGTTGGCTGTGCAGGGTGCGCAATTCCAGATCGTTCTGCCGCAGCAGTTGTTCGTGGCGTTGCAGCGTCTCTTGGCGGGAGGCCGTTTCAAGCTGTGCCTGCTGTAAAGACTGTTCCAGCAGACGCAGGTCGGTTTCATGTTGCGCACCGTGCTGCTGCGCACGCAGGCTGGCGAGCAGCCACCCCAGCAGTAAACCTATCGCCACACCACCAATACCGTAAATCAGACTGGTATCCACCCTGCCTCCTGTCATACATGCATGCGCCTGCGGCGCGTATTGCGCCCATTGCCTGCCACGTTAAAGGGAGCCTGTATGGATGTCCAGTCTGTTTTTATGCAGAAGTGAGCACGGCACCACGGAGGCACCGCGCTGATAAGGCAGGTTAAAACAGTTTGAAGCGATATTCGGCGATAAACTCGCCGGACAGCGAGTGGGAAGTCTGGGAATGCCCATCCACCAGTATCGGCGTTTTATTGCTGTTCTTATAAGACCAACCCGGCCCGGCCATGGCGAATACCGTCAGGTTTTTCAGCTTGGGATGGGAGGGAGCCCAGCGGCCAAAGACGTTGATCTCACCGGTACGCACCGCGGCACCTTGATAGCTGAACTGGCCCATGTTGCCCGCCAGCCCGGCGGTAAACTCAGGTGTGATGCGGTATTCGGCCATGGTGGCCAGCATGGTTTCGCCATCGCGCATATAGTCTTCACCGGCATAAGCCATGGAGGTAAAGGTGCCGCGTGAGTTTTTTGACATGTGGCGCGGGTAGAAGCCAAGCTGACCGTCACCCTTCGGTGCCCGCGTATGGGCGATGCCAACCTTGACGCTCCATAGCGGCTCCTGCCATTTGGCATCCAGCGCATAGTGGTTGGCGTTATGATCGAAGTTGCGCTTGCTCAGCGCCATCTGTTTATAGTCATCCAGCGCCTGAGTGGTATAAATCTGGCTGCCCAGGCTGAGTTTCTCATTGGCTTTGTAACCCACGCGCAAGATCTGGCGGCGTAAATAGTCTTGAGATTCCCCATAGGCCAGTTGCCCATTAAATTGTTTATTCTCATAGCCCAACTCCGCGCTGGCAAGATGGTTGATATAGCGGCCATCGTTGGTCTGCAAACGCAGGCTGTCAGGGGAGTTACGATCCATAGAACGTTCAACATACGCGCCGCGCAAAGAGAGCCCGGCACCGGACACGCCCCCAGACCAACCCAGGTAAGTCGTAGGAGATAGACGGGTTGAGGTGGAAATCACGCCATAGTTACGCAATACCTGCCAGCCAGCCTGCGCATTCAGCGCCGCGCCACCCACATCACCTTTCAGCTTGATATAGCGTTGGCCCACCTTGCTGTAGCCGGCAGCATTCTCTTTGCTGTTGCCGGGGCCGTTGTTATACAGCACCCCACGAGTATTGAAGTAATCGCTGGCACCCAGTTTTACCGCGCTGTAGTAATCGAGGTTCACGCCGATAAAGTCCGCCAGATAGCCGGACTGATAGCCCAGCGCCAACCCTTGCCCCCAGGCGTTATGCACCTCTTTTGGGTTGGCGGCATCCTCCTTGAGATACTTCCAGTAGTTTTTCAGCGAAAGTTCAGCGTGGCTGTCGCTGAAAAAGGGTGAATCCAGGACGTCATCAATGCTGGCCTGAGCGGTGGTGGAGAATAGCGAAATAGCGACCAGACAGCTTACAGCAGAACGTTTCATTATTGTTATCCCCGAAAAAGGTATAGAAAATCCCTGCCGAGGCGATATGCTATCGCCTCAGATAATATCCCCGAGCCAAAAGGGTGAGTTATTTTTATTGGGTAATAATCAAGGTGCTTTATTTAGTAACGCTTTCCCTTTAGCGACATAAGTCATATCGCCAATATCGGTTACGGTATATTTTCCGTCTTTATAAGTCATCTTGACGACTGCCGCATTAGTCAGTGGCTTATTTTTGTTCGGGTTATCGGTCATATCAGAAATCATCATCTGCATCGAGAGCCCAGAAGAGACCGCCAGGATGTTTTTATCCCCATTCTTTACGGCATTCTGCGCCATGGTATGCAAGGCTCGTTGCATACGGGTTTTGACCTGCAGCGCGCTTTCCGCCTCTTTCTTGTCATCACTTTGCGTGATGGCATCCACCATCGGGATCAGGCTGATCTTACCTTCGCCCATCTGCTTGAACATCTCAGCACCAGAGGCCAGGCCCAGTTGCTTGGCAGCAGCACCGGCCATCTCGGCGTTAGGGCGCCCTTCAAAACCGCCAAAGAACATTTCGCGCAGGTCGGTCAGTTCCGTGACCTTGGCATCCGGCTTACCCATTTCCTTGAGGATCACCTGCATCGTTTCACGCTGGCGGCCAGCGTCGCTGGTGTAGAAGCTATCGAAAGGGATCCCCTTCAAACCGGCCCCCAGATAGCGCGCGGTTTCGATCCCGGCGGGTGTCAGCGGTGAGTCAGCCCAGCCCTGCACGCGATCGTAGGTATTGAGCAGCGTTTTACCGTGGCGGGCAAAATAAATATCGACGCTGTCGCTTTCCGCGGCAGCTGCGTTGAAGGCCGCAGCAGAGGAAACGGCAAGTACGGAGGCCAGCAGCCAGGTTTTAATTTTCATTGATTATTCCTTAGTGAAAAAGTGACGCCTATAGGGTTATTTTTTAATCATCGGCCGATCGCCAAGTAAATTAAGGGCAAAAAAAAACCCAAACCCATGACATTGGTATGTCGACGGGTTTGGGTTTTGCCTGTTTATTCACAGTAACAATCCACTTGTTGGGAAAGTAACACCGCTAAAAAAATAAGGGAATTAAAAAGCGCCAGATAAGGATAAATTCGTGATCGAATTCTCACTCTCAGGTTGAATAATTAAAATATGAGGTTATTGGCAGGCGCCGGTTCATGCCATCCACTGGGTAAACCATTTGATACCGAAGGTGCCTGGTGCCAGGATGCCGAAGGCCCAGACCATTGCCGAGGCCACATTGGCAATTTGGAACGAGGTTTGCGGCATGGCACAGATGCCCCCCACCAGCGGCACCACGGCGCGCAACGGCCCGAAGAAGCGCCCAAAGAAGATACCCAGCACGCCCCAACGCTCAAAAAATGCATGGCCACGCACCAACAGTTGCGGATTGCGTGACAGCGGCCACATATGGGCGACGCGCTCCTGATAGTGATAGCCTACCCAATAGGAGAGCCAGTCACCAAAGAAGGCTCCGGCGGCGGCGGCGGCCCAAATCGGCCAGAAGGCAATGCCGCTCTCGCCGATCAACGCCCCCAGCCCCAGCAGAATGACCGTGGCAGGCAATAACAACGAGAGGAAGGCCAACGACTCGCCAAACGCCAGGAAGAAGACGATCGGGATCGCCCAGGCTTGATGCTGGCGCACGATTTCACTAACCCAGTTAATCACGTCATTGAGGTTCACAGCCTGCTCCTTTTGACAACGGATCCGGCCTCAAGGATACGCAGTACCCTACCTCACTGGTTAAACTCCGGTTAAACATGGCGCCGTTATTCCAGATAGAGCGCCTGCAACGTCTCGAGCTGACTTTGCCCCAGCCCATATTCGGCCTCCAACCAACGGTTGGTGGATCCATATTGCTCATGAATGCAGCCCAACGCGGTCGCCAGGAACTCTTCACGTGCACTGAGTACATAAGCAAACTGCGCCACCGAGGCGTCGTTCAGGCGGCTAGAGATCTGCCCCAGCATATGATCACGGTAGCTCGCCAGCGTGGTTTCCGTCAGCAGATAGTCCTCCATTACCGTAGCCTCATCCGCGCCCAGCGCCAGCAGCACCATTGCCGATCCGACTCCGGTACGGTCTTTGCCTACCGCACAGTGCTGCACAATTGCACCACCTTCAGGCTGAGCCAACAGCTGTGCCAGTTGGCGATAGGCACCGTTATTGAACGGCAGGCGGCGGTACAGCTCCAGCATAAAGGCCCGGGCATCAAACTTGGCCAGCGTTTCGTCGGTAAGTTTTTCAAGGTTGGCATTAACTTCGCTGCTGAGCGGATTGGCAGGCACGTGGTAATAGTCGGCTCCCGACCAGAGCACGTCAGGTTTGGCCTGCACTTCGTCGATGTCGCGGTAATCCAGCACCGAACGCATGGGCATCTGAGCCAGATAGCTACAGTCGTTTTCGCTCAACCGATCCAGAGCGCCGGAACGAAACAGCAGCCCGCGTTTGATACGGCGGCCATCGGCCACGCTGTTGCCGCCTAAATCGCGGAAGTTGATGCCACCGTCTAACGGCGCAAGTGAAGGATGGAGCAGGATCTGAGCGGTCATAGACGTCCTTACATTGATTGTCTCGGGATATGCCGCCACATCAGCCAGCAATCGGCAAACACCAACAAAAGAAGGCCAGCAGCATGACGCAGAGGGGATAACCGTAACAGATGGAGAAACGGGCCGTCAAACGACCCTGTTTACCTCTCCCCCGATCCTCTCTCAAAACTAGTTCGGTGTTGTAATCAGGTGCAGAGGTCGTATTTGGGTGAGGCAGAACGGTGGTTAAACATGTAGCACGTTTAGTCCCCTCTCCTTTTGGGAGAGGGTCAGGGTGAGGGCGTGAGGATTACAGCAGACGGCGAGCCGCCTCAACGACGATTTGCACTGCCTGGCTTTCGGTCTTCTTCATGGTTTCTGCATTCGGGATCTCTTGCTGGGTGCGGTTAACGATCACACCGGCAACCATCCCCGCACGCAGGCCTTGGCTGGCGCACATGGTCAGCAGGGTGGCGGATTCCATTTCATAGTTCATCACGCCCATCGATTGCCACTCTTCCATCGAGCCTTTAAAGCGGCTGACTACACGGCCGGAATAGGTGTCGTAACGTTCCTGGCCTGGGTAGAAGGTATCGGAAGAAGCGGTTACGCCAATATGCGTGGTAGCACCGCAGGCCTTGGCGGCTTCAACCAGCGCAGTAGTACAGGCAAAGTCCGCCACTGCCGGGAATTCCATCGGGGCAAAGTGCAAGCTGGCACCGTCGAGGCGCACAGCAGCGGTAGTCACCAGCACATCGCCCACGTTGATATTGGCCTGAATGGCACCGGTCGTGCCGATACGCAGGAAGGTACGGATGCCCAGCTGTGCCAACTCTTCAACAGCGATAGAGGTAGACGGGCCACCGATACCGGTTGAGCACACGATCACTGCCTTGCCATCCAGCTCTGCACGCCAAGAGGTAAATTCGCGGTGGGAAGCCAGGTGTACCGGGTTTTCCATCAGCTTGGCAATTTTCTCTACACGCTGCGGATCGCCTGGGACGATGGCCAACGTAGCGCCTTGCAGATCGTTTTTAGTGAGACCGAGGTGGAAAACGTCAGACTGAGACATGGGGGACTCCTCATGGATACGGTTTTTGGGAGGAACAAACAGAGATTCTACTGACAATTGCCGTTAAATTTCGTGACAACCATCACTTTGAATAAAGAAACAGAAATTCACCTACATTATTTTTGTGATTTAAATCACAAAATCCATCAATGGTAACCTCAATATTCACCCAGTTTATACCAATTATACGTAGGAGGACCGCATGCTGCGCCCGTTTAGCCCCATGCGGTTCTCGCCAACCTGTTGCCAGCCTGAGCAAAAATTCGCCTTACCGTGCCAATAAGCGGTAATCTGCCTATAGTTAACTGCCGCGCTTTTTCTCTAACGCATGGAGCCTGCAATCAATGAAAACAGAACAACAAATGACGTTAAAACAGGCCAAAGGGGGATTTACCCCGGCCGTCGCACCGCTGGCCACCTCAACCATTCTGACCGATGTTCAGGATATTCACGTGGGGGAAACTACCATCCCTTCGCAAGGGGACGATCTGCCGGCCTATATCGCCAAACCGGCCCATCACCAAGGGCCGTTCCCGATTGTGCTGGTGGTGCAGGAAATCTTTGGTGTGCATGAGCACATTCAGGATTTGTGCCGTCGCCTGGCGAAGCAGGGTTATCTGGCCATCGCGCCAGAGCTCTATTTCCGCCAGGGCGATGCCAGAGAGTACAGCGAAATCAGCGAGCTGATGCAAAAGCTGGTCAGCAAGGTGCCAGACAGCCAGGTACTGGCCGATCTGGATCATGCCGCGCACTGGGCAACACGCCACGGCGGCGACGCCAGCAAGTTGGCGATCACCGGTTTCTGCTGGGGCGGGCGCATCACCTGGTTGTATGCCGCGCATAATCCACAGTTGAAGGCGGCGGTGGCTTGGTACGGCAAGCTGGTGGGGGAGAAAACCTTGAATTCACCAAAGCATCCGGTTGATATCGCCACCGATCTTTCGGCACCGGTACTTGGGCTATATGGGGGCCAAGACGGCAGCATTCCACAAGAAACGGTGGAAACCATGCGCCAGGCGATCCGTGCGGCCAATGCCGATGCAGAAATCGTGGTTTATCCAGAAGCCGGTCACGCTTTCCACGCCGATTATCGGCCAAGCTATAACGCGGAGGCTTCCGCCGACGGTTGGCAACGTATGTTGGCCTGGTTCAGCCAGCATGGTGTCGCGAGTGTGAAGTAATTCCCCTCATCCTAACCCTCTCCCCCAGGAGAGGGGACTGTACGTGCTACATCTTAGCTACTGCATTCATCCTCTCTATCAAACCTGTTACAGATTGATTTCTGCACCTGAAACCGACTCCGGACTGGCTCCCTCCCCCCATACCAGAGCAAGGTGAGGAAAGCGCGGGAGTAGAACAAAAAAAGGGCGCCGAAGCGCCCTTGAGTAAAACAGCGTGGTGGGATCAGACCACCTGGTCGCGCAGGCGTTGAGCCGCTAACACCATGTTGGCCAGTGACTGGCGGGTTTCTGGCCAGCCACGGGTTTTCAGGCCGCAGTCCGGGTTTACCCACAGGCGTTCTGCCGGGATATTCTGTGCCGCTTTACGCAGCAGCGCTTCGATCCATTCCACGCTTGGCACGTTCGGCGAGTGGATGTCGTAAACGCCCGGCCCGATTTCGTTCGGATA
The DNA here is from genome assembly GCF_046715635.1 of Serratia sp. (in: enterobacteria). Classification (GTDB taxonomy): domain Bacteria; phylum Pseudomonadota; class Gammaproteobacteria; order Enterobacterales; family Enterobacteriaceae; genus Chania. The sequence continues at coordinate 2,698 of NZ_JBKJYW010000041.1, read as the reverse complement.
GTCGAACTCTTTGAACGCTTCCAGCAGATCCATATCGGAACGAGAGGTTTCGATGGTTATCACGTCGGCATCCAGCGCCGCGATAGAATCCATGATGTCGTTGAACTCGCAATAACACATGTGGGTGTGGATCTGGGTATCGTCCTGCGCCACGGCGGCGTTCAGTTTAAAGGCATCCACCGCCCAGTCGAGGTACGCGGCCCAATCTGACTGGCGCAACGGCAGGCCTTCGCGCAGTGCCGGCTCGTCAATCTGGATGATGCCAATGCCAGCCTTCTCCAAGTCCTCCACTTCGTCACGCAGTGCCAACGCAATCTGCTTAGCGATCACCTCGCGGGTCACATCTTCACGCGGGAAGGACCAGCAAAGAATGGTCACCGGACCGGTCAACATGCCTTTCACCGGCTTGTCGGTCAGCGACTGGGCAAACTTGGCCCACTCGACGGTGATGGCTTCCGGGCGGCTGATATCGCCAATAATCACCGGTGGTTTCACGCAGCGGGAACCGTAGCTCTGTACCCAGCCGTTTTGCGTGAACACGAAGCCGTCCAGGTTCTCGCCGAAGTATTCCACCATGTCGTTACGCTCGGCTTCGCCGTGCACCAGCACATCCAGCCCCAGGCGTTCCTGTTCAGCAATGGCCTGCTTGATATGTTCGCCGATGCTGGTGCGGTAGTTGCTCCCATCCAGGCGGCCCTGCTTGAAGTCCAGACGCAGGCCGCGAATTTCGGTGGTCTGCGGGAAGGAGCCGATGGTGGTGGTTGGCCAGGCTGGCAGGTTGAAGCGATCGCGCTGAGCCTGAGCACGTTGTTCATAAGGGCGCTGACGTTCGCTGTCTTTGGCAGTGATGGCTGCCAGGCGTTGCCCAACCTGCGCATTATGCACGCGGCTGGATTGGCGGCGGGCGCGGATTGGCGCACTGTAGGCATCCAGTTTGACTTGTTTATCTGCCCCTGGTGCATTCAGCGCCGCACTCAGCAACGCCAGCTCGGCACATTTTTGCAGCGCAAAGGCGAACCAGCTTTTCACTTCTTCGTCCAGGCGGCTTTCCACGCTCAGATCGATCGGGCTATGCAGCAGCGAGCACGAGGTGCCAATCCACAACGGGCGGCTCCCTACCAGCGGTTGCAAGCGTTCAAACCAGCTGCTTACATCGGCACGCCAGACGTTACGGCCATTGATCACGCCCAGAGAGAGCACCCACTCTTTCGGCAATGCATTGTTCAGGGCAGCGGCATCATCTTTGCCTGCGACCAGATCCACATGTAGCCCCTGCACCGGCAGTTCACGGATGGTGTCGAGGTTATGGCCAATGCTGTCGAAATAGGTGGTCAGCAGCAGTTTGACCTGGCCTTGCAGCGCGGTATAAGCCGGTTTAAAGGCCTCCAACCAGGCTTTAGGCAGTTCCAGCACCAGCGCAGGTTCGTCGATCTGTACCCACTCGATGCCGCGTTTGGCCAGCTCCGCCAGCACTTGCTGATAGACCGGCAGGATATCGTTCAGCAGCGACAGGCGATCGAACTGCTCACCCTTCACCTTGCCCAGCCACAGATAGGTTACCGGGCCCAACAGCACCGGCTTGATTTTGTGGCCCAGCGCCAATGCTTCGTCAACTTCATCCAGCAGTTGGGTCCAGCCCAGTTTGAACTGTTGGCCTTGGGTGAACTCAGGCACCATGTAGTGATAGTTGGTGTTAAACCATTTGGTCATTTCCGCCGCCGCCGCAGGTTCACCGGTGGGTGCGCGGCCACGGCCAATGCGGAACAGGGTATCGAGATCGATCGAGCCATCCTGGTTTTGATGGCGCGCCGGGACGTTGCCCAGCAGCAGGCTGGTGGTCAGCACGTGATCGTACCAGGCGAAATCGCCAACCGGCACCAAATCCACCCCGGCCTGCTGTTGTTGTTGCCAGTGACGAGCGCGCAGCTCGCGGCCAACCGCCAACAGCTCTTCCTGTGTTGAATTACCTGCCCAGTAACTTTCCTGCGCTTTTTTCAGTTCACGACGCAGACCAACGCGTGGAAAACCCAGTGTGTGATTTAGAATTGTCATCGTCATATTTCCCATTTAGCCGTCCAGATGTTTACACATCCATAATCCGCAGGTACTGTATGATCCACAAGCGCAATATTTTCACTGTCACTGTGAAGGACTCTCATGATCGAACTGAAACACTTACGGACCCTACAGGCTCTGCGTAATACCGGCTCCCTGGCCGCCGCCGCCGCACAGCTTCATCAGACACAGTCTGCCCTTTCGCATCAGTTCAGCGATCTGGAGCAGCGTCTGGGCTTTAAGCTGTTTGTTCGTAAAAGCCAGCCGCTGCGCTTTACCGCTCAGGGGGAGATCCTGTTACAGCTGGCAGAACAGGTATTGCCGCAGATCCAGCAAGCACTGCAGGCCTGCCACGAACCGCATCAAACCACGCTGCGCATTGCCATCGAGTGCCACAGCTGTATTCAGTGGCTCACGCCGGCGTTGGACAACTTCCGCTCCTATTTCCCGCAGGTGGTGATGGATTTCAAATCCGGCGTGACGTTCGATCCGCAACCGGCCTTGCAGCAAGGGGAGCTGGATCTGGTGCTGACCTCGGACATCCTGCCGCGCAGCGGGCTGCACTATTCGCCGATGTTCGACTTTGAAGTCCGGCTGATCCTGGCCCCCGATCACCCGTTGGCCAATAAGCCGCACATTGAAC
>NZ_JBKJYW010000040.1:0-8084 GCF_046715635.1 Serratia sp. (in: enterobacteria) | reverse complement strand
CTTCCAGGCGATTTTCCCGGGCAGCACGGCCAAATAGCGGCACCTCAGGGTAGCGCGAGTAACGCCACTGGCGATCGGCAATTTTCACTACCACCGCTTTTTCTTGCTCTTCGACGGCGAACACACTGTCGTCAAACGACTGCGGATCCCCTTCGATCAGGTAGAGATCTTCCGGGCAATCTTCCAACCCTTCCAGCATCTCGCGCACCAGAGACAGATCCGGCACCACAATGGCGTGGCGCGACGGGCCGTACAGCGCAGAGAAGTACGGGGCATCGTCAATGGTGACATCGTCATAGATTTCCGACAGCAGCACGCCGCCAAAGCGCTCCGCCAGCGTCACCAGACGCTGATCTTCTGCCCCGCTCGGCTGGCTTAGGCGTTCAACCTGCGCTTCGATTTCACGTTTGCGGCTGGCTACTTCGTCGCGCTCAACGGTGGTTTCACGTTCGCGCTCCAGCAGTTGCTGCATGTATTCGGTAACCTGCTGGCTATCTTCGAAGGCTTCACCGCTCTGCTCGCTGAGCTGGGTCAGTGAATCCTGCGCGGCCAGCCAAATCGGTGCCCTGGCGGTCAGCTCTTTGATGCGCTGTTGGATCTGCTCCAGCTCCTGGCGCATTTCCATCCGGCGCTCACCGGCTTCACTGACGCTTTGCGACAGCGATTCCAAACGCTCTTCCAGCTCTTGCTGCAAGGCATCAAGTTCATCCGGCTGATAACTCTGCCCGTGACGTTTACAGAACTCCTGCAACAGACGTTCGGCATCCTGCTGCGAGCGCAGACGTTGCTCCAACTCGCTCAAACGCATCCGCAACGGCTGCACACGCTCAGCCTGATGTTGCTGCGAAGGCCAGTCACGCAATAGCTCGCGCGCGGTTTGCCAGGCTTCACTACGGCTGACTTCGCCCGCAATCTTACCCACCAGTTGATAGGCCTGCTCGAACTGGCTGTGAGCCGCATCCGCCACGCTGAGTTTTTGTTCCAACTGCAACAGAGACTCTGTCGCTTCCTGCTCACGTGCCTGGAAGGTATCCAGCCACTCTTCGGCATTTTCGGCGGTCAGTTCCGGCACCTGGCACAGCGCACGGGCGCGTTCAAGAGCCTGGAGTGCCTGTTGATATTGAATGGCGCGAGTTTGCTGCACGTCCAGCGCCTGCTGGTAATCGGCGAGCTGGCTTTTCAGCTCATCCACTTCCAGTTCTGCCGCTTCGGCACGCGCTTCGTTTTCCGCCTGCTGCTCGCCCGCTTCGGCGACAACCTCATTCTGCTCTTCCAGACGGTAGGTCAGCTCTTCCAGATCGCCTTCATAGCGTTCGATCTTTTCCTGCTGGCGCATTGCGGTCTGCACCAGATTAAGGTGATCGCTGGCAGCCTGATAATCGGTTTCCAGATCGGATTCGGCACCGCTTTGCTCAGCCAGTTCACGCGCCATTTCAACGTGGCGGAACTGCTCGGCGGCCAGCTGTTTGCGGCTGCTCAGCAGCTCGTTGCGCAATACCAGCGCCCCATCCAGATGGATACGCCGTTCATTGGCGTGGCGCATGTAGTCTGCGGCAACGTACGAAGTCGCTTCGGAGATCAGATGCTTGAACAGATCGCGGTCCGACTGGGTGACGCGGATGGCTTCGAGCGTCATACGGTTCTCGCGCAGCGCGGCTTCCATATCCTGGAACGCTTTACGCACGCCGCCGTTTTCCGGCAGCAGGTAATCACGCAAAGAACGGGTGATGGCACTGGAAATCCCGCCGTACAGCGAGGCTTCGATCAGGCGATAGAACTTGCTGCGGTCGGAAGAAGTTCGCAGGCGCTTGGGCAGCACCCCCAGATCAAACATCAGGGCGTGGTAATCGGTGATGGAGTTGAACTGCTTGAACTGCACCCCTTCCATCTCTTCAACACGCTCTTTCAGCTCTTGCAACGAAAGGACTCGTGCCTGACGCTCACCCACGGTCTCGGTCAGCAGTTCGGTCGGTTGCACCGCCGTTGGCAGCCCCTGAATGGTGAAAGGTTTGATATCGACCTTACGATCGCGCCCTGCAACCTGTTGCAGACGAACCCCGACCACCACACGCTGATGGCGCGAGTTGACTACGTCTAGCGTTGAATAGCAGACACCCGCACGCAATTTACCGTGCAGGCCTTTATCGCGTGAACCGCTGGTGGCACCGGCTTCGGTGGTGTTACGAAAGTGCAGCAGCGTCAGATCCGGGATCAGCGCCGTGACGAAGGCCGCCATGGTGGTGGACTTACCGGCCCCGTTACCGCCCGAAAGCGTGGTGACCAACTCATCCAGATCAAAGGTTCGGGCAAAGAAACCGTTCCAGTTAACCAGCGTCAGTGAGCGAAATTTACCGCGTTCAATCATTCCTGTTCATCCTCTGCACTGTCCGGGGTGGCATCTGCCTGCGCATCTTCCGCATCAACTTCATCGTTCAATGACAGGCTGTTTTCAACCGGCATCGCCTCACCGTCACGGATCATCCGCAACTGGGCTTCGCGCGGGTCGTCACCGCTACGCACATCGGCACCGAAGCGGAACACCGCCTCGGTAATGCGGAATTTGCTGTTGTCAGTGCCCATGAAATACACCATGCCAAGACGGCGCAGGCGATTGAGCGAGGAGCGCACTTTTTCGTGCAGCTTCTGACGATCGAGATCCGAACCGGTGGAACGCTGGTTGACGAACTTCAGCAGCTTGCTCTCATCCGCCAGGCTAAGCAGCTCATCGTACAGCTCCTGCTGGCTGAAAATGCCTTCATGCGCCAGGCGTTCGGGGCTCAGGTATAGATAGCACAGGATCTTGCCAACCATCATGTCCAACTCGGAAAGCACCGAGCGTGGAATGAGCGTGGTCGAGCGCGGGCGCAAATAGAAGAACCCTTCCGGCGCCCGGATCAGCTCGACGCTGTAACGGGTATAAAACTCTTCCAGCTCGTCTTGAAAATCCATCAGGAATGCGTGGTTGTCCAACTCATCGATACCGATGTGACGACCTGCGCGCAATTGGCTGTCCAACGCCGGAAACAGCGTGTTAGACAATGCCTTGGCCAGCTTGACTGGCATTACTTGTTCAATATTTGTCGATGACATGGGCCTGTACCTTGGCTCCGTAATCATTGATTGCCTGCCACTGTGCTGGCAACCCTGAAAAATCAGCTTCAGCCACACCAAGGCGCACTGCCTGGTCGACCACTATGCGGGCAACGTCAAAGTGACGCACACGCGGATATTGCGCCAGATAATCGCGCATCACTGCCCCTAAATCGAGCGGCATTTTTTGTTCCTGGTAAACCTTCAGTGCCTGTTCGATCATCGCTGCCAGCTGTTCGCGAATTTCGCTGAACTCTTCATATTCCAGATCTGGCGGCAGCTCCCCGGTGACCTCCTCACTACGCAACGCCAGCTCTTCGTCACGCATATCGAGCAGACGATCGGCGTTGGCATGGGTCAGCGTCCAAGGATTATCGAAGTAGTTTTGTACCGATTGGCGCAGGCGTTGGGCGAACACGCGGTTTTTATCCATATCGATGGCGGTACGGATAAACTTGTGCACGTGGCGGTCATAGCCGATCCACAGGTCAATCGCCTGTTGGCCCCAACTGATGATGCGATCCAGCTTGCTTTGCAAATCAAATACCAGCTTATCGACAAAGCCCAGCTCCATCTCGCCCAACGTGGCGTCCTGGATACGCAGCAGGTTGGCCTGGAGTTTATCACCTGCGGCCTCCAGCGTATCCTGTAGTTCACGCAAGGTACCGGAGGTTTCCGACAACAGCATCTCACAGCTGGAGATCGCCGCACGCCAATCCTGGTTGAGCAGCGCCGCGATATCGGTTTTTACGCTCTGTTGCTGTTCATCCATCAGGCGCTGGGTCAGATCGATACTGTCAAAGATCTCCGCTACCGAGTATTTCAGCGGAGCAAAGACGTTGCGGTGCCAATGGAAATCATCACCACCCTCTTCGGCGGCGTCTGCGGCACGCTTCAGCTCTTCCGCCACGATCGACAACTGCATGGAAAGGCGCAGGGTCGAAAACTCACGCTGGCGGATATAGTAATCGGTTATACCAATACCCAGCGGAGTCAGGCGATAGATGGCATTGCCGTCCGCCAACTCGCTGGTAAAACGGTTCAACAGGCGCTGGCGCACCATGTCGTTAATCGCATTGTTAGCGCGAATCGCCACCGTTTCATGCGTCTGTTCGAACCCTTTGCTGACATGGCGAAATGCATCAACCAGCTCACCTTCGCTCATCTCGCCGTCCAGCCGCTCACCATTTAACGTGGCGATAGCCAGCAAAAACGCAAGACGCTCAGTGGGGAGCGAAATAGAGAAATCATTTTTCCGTGCCCAGGCGACCAGTTCGGGTACTGTCTGGGAAAATTCACTCATAGTTCGTCCTTCAGGTTCGGTTTATGCGCCGAGACGTGAATATAGCGCCCCAAACTCACGTAAGGCTCTTGCCGACAATAAAGCTGTTCAAGCGCCAGTAACTCTTCAAATTTTTGGGTCTGTAGCTGCCTGCTTTGCAGATAATCATGGAAAACCCTCACGCCAGTTTTCCCTGAAATCTGCATGCCCATCTGCTCCAACCAGCCGTAGACCAGCGGTGGGCTGTGTGGATACTGCGGCGACAGCGAGCGCTTGCGACGCCGCCTGACCTCGGGATCCACCAGTTGGAAATTGCCCAACACCACATTACGCATTAACAAACCGTTGGCATTAAAGAACATCAGTGACAGTGCGCCGCCGGGCACCAGGCAATCAAACAACGCCTGTAATGCCACCTGGGGTTCGGCGATCCACTCCAAAACCGCATGGAACAATATCAGATCGACCGGTTGTGCCAAATGCTGACCAATCTCTTGCGCCGAACTTTGTATGAATTGCATGTTCTGGCTCACACCTTTCTGCTCGGCCAGCAACGCAGCGCGCTGGATCATCTCACCAGAAAGATCGCACAACAAGACCTGATGTCCTAATTCTGCCAGTTGGCAAGCCATATGGCCTTCGCCCCCACCAGCATCCAGAATGCGCAGCGGCCGCTGTGGCAACTGGGCCAGCAGCGCGGTCAGATCCTGCCAGACTACCGCCTGACGGATTTTACCCTTGGTGGTGCCGTAAATATTACGCGCAAACTTCTCGGCAATATCGTCAAAATTGCGATCCTGCATGGACAACGGCTCCGCTGATTTTATCTTGGCCGACGGCAAAGCGCCTGCCCATTCAAACCTGCTATTTTGGCACAGACTGGCTTAGAATAAATCTTCTTGCAGCATGAATGCGGCCAGATGTCGTTTTTTCGCCCAAAAGGACCTGATTTTTGATGTTATTTCACTTAAAAAAATTTATTGGCGGCCTGATGATGCCGCTCCCCGCTCTGCTGTTGTTAATGGGGCTGGCATTATTGCTGCTGTGGTTTACCCGTTGGCAGAAAAGCGGCAAAGTCATATTAAGCCTGAGCTGGCTGCTGCTGCTGCTGCTCAGCCTGCAACCGGTCGCCGATCGCCTGTTGAAACCGTTAGAATCCGGTTACCCGACCTATCGAGGCAACGGCCCGCTTGACTATATCGTGGTGCTGGGTGGCGGCTATACCTATAACCCAGACTGGGCCCCTAGCTCTAACCTGCTCAACAACAGCCTGCCACGGGTGACGGAAGGCGTCAGGCTATACCTGTCGCACCCAGGTAGCAAGATGGTCTTTACCGGCGGAAAAGGCGCGAAAACACGAAGCAGCGCGGCTACCGCAGCACTGGTGGCGGAAAGCCTGGGCGTACCTGCCAGCGACATCGTACTGGTGGATCGCCCGCGGGATACCGAACAGGAAGCCGCAGAAGTCGCCAAATTGGTGGGGCAACAGCCGTTTGCGCTGGTGACATCCGCCAATCACTTGCCGCGTGCCATGCGTTTCTTTCAGGCCCAGGGCCTACACCCAATCCCGGCTCCGGCCAATCAACTGGCCATTACCTCACCGCTGAATATCTGGGAGCGGGTGATGCCTTCCGCCATGTTCCTTGGACACAGCGAACGGGCAGCATACGAAACGCTGGGCAGCCTGTGGCAGCAGCTAAAAGGTGACGGTGAGGCCAGCAGCGATTAATGAGCTAGCCAGGGCCGTAGCTGTTGGGCGGCCTGATCGAACGCCGGGCGATCCAGCTTGCCGGTATGGATCATCCTGGCCACCGCTTCCCACACCACATAGAGCCAACGGCGAGACAAGAAAGACTCCGCCACCGGCGCACGCTGTAGATAGTGGAACAGCAGTTGATCCGGCATCCCCGCCTCACACAGCCTGAACAGCTCATATTCTCGTGGCGCCCACAGCATCATGCCTGGGTTGAGCATCGCCAGCAGTTGGTCGGTTTTGGCATCTTTCAGCATGCTACGCAAGCCCAGATTGCCATGCACCAGCACGCAAGGATCGTCAAAATCGGCAAAGAAGTCGATCAGCATTTCGCGCGTGCGGTACAGCAGACGGCGATCTGCCATGCTTAACAGCGGCGAGTTCATATTACCCAAGGTTGACCAAAGTACCTCGATACGCTGATGGTACCAGCTGCACCAATCATTCTCCTGCGTGCTGTCTACCGTGCCCACGCAGCCGTGGCTGTCGATACGGTGCCAGGCCAGCATGCCGTCGACAATCTGATCCATTAAGGCTTCCCACCGGCCCAAGGTTCTTGTTGGAGCCTCGACCGACACGCCACGCAGGCGTTCGATCAGCAAAATCTCTTTGTAGGGCGCTTGCCGGGTGTAGACCACGCCAAATACCGCTGGCAGACGAATGTCCCCTTCACGCGCCAACATGGATAGCTTATAAGCTTCCTGCTGGGCAATGCCCTCACAGACAAAGCTTTTCGCCATCAACGGGATCGCATGATCCTGGCGATCGTACAGCGAATACAGATGGGCATAAGGTTGTTCACTGACGCGTTCCAGGCGACCGACGGACTCCCCCAGCACAATACTCAATTCGGCACGCAGCTGCTCCATTGGGCAAAACCCTCCAGATTAAGGACAAGCACCGGTCATCATTGAACGGTGAGCGGAGAAATTCTTCAATGCAGATCAATAAAAGGGGTAAATCAGGAATTGAGATGGCCGGAGTCTCCGGCCAATAGAGGGTTCAACGCTTGATGCTGTCACGCACTCGTTGCAGGTCTTCTGGGGTATCGACACCGACGCTCGGAATGGCCTGCGCCACCGCGACGTGGATCTTTTCGCCGTACCATAGCACACGCAGCTGCTCCAGCAGTTCAATCTGTTCCAACTGGCTTGGCTGCCAACTGACGTAGCGGCGCACAAAACCGGCACGGTAGGCATAAATGCCGATATGCCGCAGCAGGCTATTACCAATACTCTCTTTTGACTGAGCAAAACGCTCGCGATCCCAAGGGATGGTGGCGCGTGAGAAATAGAGCGCATAGCCTTGCGCATCCATCACCACCTTGACCGCATTCGGGTTGAAGGCTTCTTCTGCGGTTTCAATCGGCACCGCCAGCGTGGCCATGCCTGCGCTGCTGGCCGCCAGGTTTTCTGCCACCTGACGCACGATAACCGGCGGGATCATCGGCTCATCGCCTTGCACATTGACAATGATTTCATCATCGGCAAAGGCACATTTTTCGATCACTTCCGCCAGGCGTTCGGTGCCGGAATGGTGATCCGGGCTGGTCATGCAAACTTCACCGCCAGCAGCCTCGACCGCTTTGGCCACCTCAGGGTGATCGGTGGCGACAATCACGCGGGAAGCCCCTGATTCACGGGCTCGTTCCATCACATGTACCACCATCGGCTTACCGTGGATATCCGCCAACGGTTTACCCGGCAAGCGGGTGGACGCGTAACGCGCAGGGATGATAGCGATAAAACTCATGCGTGCTTCTCGTCCAGTGGGATGGTGCGTGCTTCGTTTTCCAGCAATACCGGAATGCCATCACGCAATGGGTAGGCCAGGCCGTCCAGTTTGCAGACCAGTTCCTGATGTTCTTTGTTGAAATAGAGCTTACCGTTGCAAACCGGGCAGGCAATGATTTCGAGTAAACGGTGATCCATGCTTCCTCCAGGGGAAGATATGCTAACA
>NZ_JBKJYW010000039.1:0-44298 GCF_046715635.1 Serratia sp. (in: enterobacteria) | reverse complement strand
TGCCTTACTGCATCTTCTTCTACGCGTCGATGGTGTTTGCCGCCATTTATGGCTTCACCGGCTTCAAAATCAGAATGATTGATGATGAAGAAGCTCAGCAGTTGGCCGAAGAGCGTGGGATTTTACTGACGCAATAATCAGTAAGCTTTGACAACACCGCGCATCCAGCATGAGTGACGACTTGCTGGATGCGTTTCCCCCTCACCCCAACCCTCTCCCACAGGGAGAGGGAGCTGATAGTCCCTGCTCTTTTGGAAGTAAAGAGGTCATCTCAGTAAGTACTCCCCCCTCATCCAAGATACATCACCCTGCATTTTCAAACCTACTCGAACGGTCCCCTTTTGAGAGCTGTCCAGAGTGCGTAATTAGCCCGTGCAGCTTCGGAAAGTAGGGAGTAAGAACAAGAAAGGCAAAGTATTACGCAAAGCAATCAACGAACTCGATCGGTCCCCTGTGGGAGAGGGAGCTGTTACGGAGTACTTGGTCAACCCGATAAATTAATAAAACATATTAATATCAAACAATTATATGGTTATTGAACTAGCTTGTGCTTTTGATGCATCCGCGTCGTTTCAGGATGTCATGGGTGTATCAATGGACTCGATCGGTCCCCTCTCCCTGTGGGAGAGGGCTAGGGTGAGGGGCATCACCTAACGCAATGACATACCTCTCTTCACTTAACAGATTTCTCAGCATGAAAATGCCATCATTTTTTCTTATCCCCGCCAGACAAAAAGCCAATTTACCTTGTCGCCAGGCACAGAGCATAATGCCTTGGTACTCTGATTTATCATCATAAAAGGTAGCTCTATGTCACTTGCAACCCCACCGCTGGCCACGCTAAGCGTCTCCGATGCCAGCACTGAGGATATGGCCGCCATTCAACAGATTTACGCCCACCACGTGCTTTACGGGCCAGCCTCGTTCGAAGAAACGCCCCCAACGTTGGCTGAGATGCAACAACGGCGTAATAACGTCTTGGTTGCCGGGTTGCCATGGCTGGTGGCGAAGAGAGAAGACCGTGTCGTGGGCTATTGCTATGCCACGCCGTATCGGCCGCGACCTGCTTATCGCTATACCATCGAGGATTCGGTCTATGTCGCCGAAGGCATGCAGGGGCATGGGATCGGTAAGGCGTTACTCAGCGCATTGATTGCCCGCTGTGAGCAAGGCCCATGGCGGCAAATGCTGGCAACGATTGGCGATGCCGCAGGTAACGCCGGCTCCCTTGCCCTACACCGCAAGCTGGGCTTCACCAGCATCGGCACACTAAGCGGCGTCGGGTTTAAATTTGGCGGTTGGCTGGATACGCACATTATGCAGCGGCCGCTGAATGGCGGCAGCCATACGCTGCCTTAGGCCCTTTCCGGGCAAGCTGCTGATTTTCAACTATAGTTAATTCTGTCGTGGCTTAGCGATCCCTGTGTGCATTCATGCATTCACTAAACATAAACAGTCGGGAGAGACGGATGAAAATTTTTCTGTGGATTATTGCGATTATCTTTATTGTTGGCCTACTGACCATTACCGGTGTGTTCAAACTGATCTTCTAGTTCTCACCACCATTGGGCGCATCAATGCGCCCAATGGCGGATAGAGAGTTGATGGAGAATGGTCTGCCGTATCCTCTTTGCATCAAGCCTTAAAACGGGCCCGCACCGAACTCACCCCGGAGACCACCAGCATCACAACGCCACCGGCGATCAAGCCGAACACCGCATTCAGCAGCGTTGGGGTCAAGCCCCCCAGGATCGCACCTACTCCAGGTACCACCGCAGAATAACTCGCCCAGTCGGTAAACAGGTGATGCACCGGCGGTAACCCGTGGGTCAAAATCCCGCCACCCACCATAAACATGGCCAGGGTACCCACCACCGACAGCGTTTTCATCAGATAAGGGGCTGCGCTGACAATACCGCGCCCTAACGATTGTGCTAGCGCGCTACGCTTACGAGCCAGGTAGAACCCCAGATCGTCCAGCTTGACGATACCCGCCACGATGCCATACACCCCCACCGTCATCACAATGGCGATGCCACACAACACAATCACCTGCTGGCTAAAGGTGGCTCCGGCTACGGTACCCAACGTAATAGCGATAATCTCGGCGGAGAGGACAAAGTCGGTACGAATGGCGCCTTTGATTTTGCGCTGTTCATAGACCGCAACGTCCTCACTGGTGTCCAATTCCGCTTTCTCTTCTGCCTCTGCGCTCTTGCGGTGCATCAGGCTGTGGTAAACCTTTTCAAACCCTTCGTAGCAGAGGTAAGCCCCACCGACCATCAGCAACGGCGTAATCGCCCAAGGGGCGAAAGCGCTGATCAGCAATGCCAGCGGTACCAGGATCGCCTTGTTGATAAACGATCCCTTGGCCACCTTCCACACCACGGGAATTTCACGATCGGCCTTAACACCGCTGACCTGTTGGGCATTGAGCGCCAGATCGTCTCCCAGTACCCCGGCGGTCTTTTTGGCCGCCATTTTCGTCATCAGCGAAACATCATCCAGCAACGAAGCAATGTCGTCGATTAGGGTTAATAAGCTACTGCCTGCCAAAGTGCACTTTCCTTATCAAAGGGTGAGATAGCCATACCGGTTTAGCATAGCGGGTTGAAGACATGAAGAGGGAAAATCTTAATGATTTTACTGTAGGCGCGGGCTTAAGTCGTGAGTTTTGCAACATAGGGAAACGATAACCTGCCGCGACAGGCGGCAGGTTAATAACTAACGCTTTATTCCGTGTCGTTCTTCGCCAGGGCGGCATCCTTCTGGCGGCGATAATCCCGCGCCGCCGCCGGTATCGGCGTTACCTTACCGGTTTCAATCCAGGTGCGCAGGCGGTTAGCGTCCGCAAAATGGGTATATTTGCCAAAGGCGTCCAACACCACCAGCGAAACGGAGCGGTTGCCGATCACGGTACGCATCGCCAGGCAATGCCCAGCCTGATTAGTGAAGCCGGTTTTGGTCAGCTGAATATTCCATTTCTGGTTGTAGACCAGATGGTTGGTATTGCGAAACGGCAGCGTATAGTTGGGATCCTTGAAGGTCGCCATCCGTTCGGTAGTGGTGCTCAACTGGCCGATCAGCGGGTACTGCTTGGTCGCCAACATCAGCTTGGTCAGGTCCCGCGCGGTAGAAACGTTATGAATCGATAGTCCGGTCGGTTCAACGTAATGGGTATTGGTCATGCCCAGTGCTTTAGCCTTGGCGTTCATCGCCTTGATAAAGGCGTTATAGCCACCGGGATAATGATGCGCCAGGCTGGCCGCAGCCCGGTTTTCCGACGACATCAGCGCCAACAGCAGCATATCCTTGCGGCTGATTTCACTGTTCAATCGTACCCGGGAGTAGATGCCTTTCATTTCTGGCGTCTGGCTGATATCTACCGACAGCATTTCGTCCAGCGGCAGGCGGGCATCCAGCGTCACCATCGCCGTCATCAGCTTGGTGATCGAGGCGATAGGCACCACTTCATCGGGGTTACGTGAATAAATCACCCGATGCGTTTGCATATCCAGCACCATGGCACTGCCAGAAGCTAGCTCAGGCTGGGTGGCTTGCACTGCGGCGGGTTTATTGCTGGCTAATGCACTCGGCACCAGTCCAGTACCGGCTTGTAACGCGAGCAGGGTTAGAACCAAAACACGGATTTTCACATGTATTACTCTGTAACGGAGGAGAGAACCGACTGCGTGGAATTATAAGTGAGGGCTATAGAATTGCACTGTGATTGTGCGTAGCGATTTGTGACAAAATCTATCGGCGCAAAATTTATGCAACCCGCAGGCGTACTGGCTTGTACGCCCGCAAGGTAAAAGTTACAGCGCTGGCTGCCAGGCAGATTGCGGCAACAGGTACAATCCGGCAGCATGCTGCTCACCGGCCCCCACGATATGCCCGATACCGGCCGCCATTACGGCCAGGGTCACATCGAAAGCATTCAGGCTGTCACCGTAGCCTGCCGTCAGGTTAAACATCGACCCGTTGGCCAGCAGATACAGCGTTTTGTCTGCCAGTTGGTAAGCATTTACAAATGGCATTGGCTCGCTGTGCGGCAAGGCCTGCAGGAAACCGACGTCTATCTCTTCCGCGACATGCCCAACGTTGAGGATAAACACTCCATCCTTGGCACGTTCCAGATGCCGTGCAGACAGCACGTTTTTGGCTCCAGTGGCCGTAGCAATGACATCGGCCTGCTCTACGGCAGTGGCTAAATCGACGACCGCCCAACCATCGTAACGCGCTTGCAAAGCACGGGCCGGATCGATTTCCGCCACAATAACTTGCCCGCCATAAGCCTTGGCAGAGGCTGCTACGCCCTGGCCTACCAGCCCATAACCAATCACCACTACACATTTTTCATGCAGCGTCAGATGGGTGGTCTGGAAGAAGGTATGCCAGGCGGTCAGCCCAACCATGTGGCGATTATGCAGCCCTTCTTTTACCGGCAGGTCATCCCAGTTAAAGATCGGGTAACGTGGCGCAATGCCCCCCAAGCGGCTAATGCCTGAACCCGTCGCTTCCAACCCGGCCTTGATCTGCGGGCCATTGGCAGATTGATGCAGGCGAGTAGTCAGATCGGCTCCCATCTCACACAGGTGAGTCGGCCCCCAGGCCAGCGCGCGGTCGAACGATTCAGACCAGTCGGCATCGCTCATATCACGCCAGGCGTGCGCTTGGGCACCGTGGCGTTCCAGCCAGGCCACGACGTCATCCTGTACCGGCGTCGGGTTACAGGTGGTGAGATAAATGGCCGCGCCCTTATCCAGCAGCCCAGCGACCAGCGGTGCCATTTTCAGATCCAGGTGCATATTACACGCCAGGCGCACGCCGTGCAGATCCGGTAAAGCCGCTACTGCCGCGCGGGTACGTGGCATATGGCTCATGGCCCACTTCAACTCACTGTCAAAATCCTGATACATCGGTTACTCCTTTACTACGCCACGCCGCCAAGGCATGGCAGAATGATTAATCTGCATCGCATGGCAGCTATTATCACTTATCTCACAGCAAAAAACCGAGGTGACTATCATGGCAGCAGCATTAGTGATTGTTTTTCCGATCTATCAGGGGGTGACTCAGTTGGACTTTACTGGCCCGCACCAGTTTTTGTCCCGTTTGCCAGATGCTGAAGTGATTGTGGCTTCTATGGCCGGGGAAACGGTCACTGCCGATGGTTTGCATTTTGCGGCACTGCGTTCACTTGAGGATATTGAACGCTGTGATGTGCTGTGCGTGCCCGGCGGCGGAGGTTGTCTAGACGCGATGCAAGATGAAGGTTACCTTGAGCAAATTCGCCGTTTGGCGGCCGGAGCGCGTTACCTCACTTCCGTATGTACCGGCTCCCTGATCCTGGCCGCAGCGGGATTGCTGAAAGGCAAGCGCGCTACCTGCCACTGGTCGATGCGCGATAGTCTGGCATTGTTTGGCGCTATCCCCTGCAATGAGCGCGTGGTGCGTGATGGGAATATCATCACCGGCGGCGGTGTCACTGCTGGTATCGATTTTGCGCTGACGCTGATTGCCGAACTCCACGGGGAAGCAACCGCCCAGGCGATCCAGCTCGGTATGGAGTATGCGCCAGCACCGCCGTTTACAGGCGGGACTCTTGAACTGACTTCCGCAGCGGTGGTGCAACAAGTGCAGGCCACGATGGCGGAAAATTTACGGCGCCGCCAGGCCCTAGTGGCACAAATTGCGGCACATCATCAAAGCTAAATTCATCGTAATGAAGGAGCAACAATGACAGATTTGGCCCACTACATTACCCAATACGGCTACTGGGCGCTGCTGATCGGCTGCCTGCTTGAAGGGGAAACCATCACCCTGCTGGGAGGGATTGCGGCACACAACGGATTGCTGCGCCTGCCGCTGGTGATTGCGGTGGTGGCGATTGGCGGCGCCCTGGGCGATCAGGTGCTCTATTTCGCCGGGCGCCATTTTGGTGGACGAGTGCTTGCCCGTATCGAGAGCCAACAAGCACGCATTGAACGCGCCCAAAAGCTGATTGCCAGCCACCCGATTTTATTTGTGATTGGCGTACGTTTTATGTACGGGTTCCGTCTTATCGGCCCGGTGCTGATCGGTGCCAGCAAGCTGCCCCCGTCGCGCTTTATCCCGCTGAATATTCTGGGGGCTATCCTGTGGGCCACGCTATTTGTACTGCTCGGCTATTTTGGTGGCCAGGCCATCAGCAGTTTTGTCAGCGGTAGTGACAAAAAGCTGTATAGTCTGCTGCTCTGCGTAGTGGTGATCGCCGCTATTCTGCTGCTTCGCTACTGGTGGCGGCGGCGTCACGCACAATAAGACTATTTGTTGAGCATCAGCTTCAGCCCCAGTAAGGCCAGCACGCTGCCACCCAGGCGATCGAACCAGGCTTTGAAACGCAGGTAGACGCGGCGCGGGCGCGGTGACGACAGCACAAACGCCACAAAGGCATACCACAGCAGATCGACGGCCAGAGCAATCAGCGGCAACACGATATACAGCACCATGGGGATCTGATGGCTAAGCAGCGCCGCAAACACGCTGCCAAATACGATAGCGGTGTTCGGGTTGCCCAACTGGGTTAGCAGCCCGGTGGTGAACGCCCGGCGAAAGCCTAGCTGCTGGCCGCCAACCGCTTCGATCATCAATGGCTGATTGGCTCCACGTAGCATTTTGAACGCCAGATAGATCAGATAGGCCCCACCCAGCACTTTCAGCGTGGTATACAGCCAAGGCAACGCCAACAGCAGCGATTGCAGCCCCAACAAGGCGATTAATGCGAAGATAAAACAGCCGATCCCCATCCCCAATGCCACCGCCATCCCATCGCGCCGTGACGAAGCCACCGCCGTTCGCGCTACCAGAATAAAGCTTTGCCCTGGGCTCATTGCTCCCAGCGTTATTGCGCCAGTTATGCTGATTACCGATAGCATCGTTTCGTTGATCATCTGCTTTTCCCCCTCGCCTGATTTAGTCATTCAAATTAACGCGGAGGCTAAAATAAAAGCAATAGCGACGTAAGGATACGGGAGTAAACCCGCGCCATGTTCCCCCCCGTCAGGCATTGCCCTGCATCATCAACGCCACCAACTCCCTGGCCGCCTTCTGTTGCGGCTGGTGCTTCAGCCAAATCAGGTGCACCGGCAGGCGCAGTTCGTTTTTGGTATTTTTAAATTTCAGGCGGATCAACCGGCCCTGTTCCAGCAATGGCGCAGTTAACGACAACGGGAAGTTGCCCCAACCCAGCCCGGCCTCTACCATGCTTAGCGCCATCGGCAAACTGTCGGTACGCCAGAAGGATTCCGCTACCTGCGGGCGTGTGTCGGCCATAGGCAAGTCACGGCTGGCCACCATGATCTGCCGCACGTTGACCAGTTCCTCCAGAAACAACTCGGCACCGCTAGCACCCAGGGCCGAATGCTGCGCCGCAATGGTTGCCACCAACGATTCGCTACCCACAAAGTGAAACTGTTCCTGGCTGTTAACCTCCAGCCCGCCGAATGCCAGGCACAGGCTAACCCGCTGTTGATGCAGCATATGCAACACATCATCTTGCGGAGCTGTCAGCACCTCGATATCCAACAACGGGTAGCGTTCCGCCAGCGCTTTCACCGCCACCAGCAGACCGCTGCTGTTGATATCAGACGCCACACCGATCGACAACCTGCTCTCCAACCCCTGAGAAAGCTCAATGGCATGGATCTGCAACTGTTTGAGCTGCTCGGCAATCAAGCGCGCATGGGGAGCCAGTGCCAATGCCAGCGCGGTGGGCACCGGTTCGCGGTGTGAGCGATCAAACAGCTGAAAGCCCAGCTCCGCCTCCATATTGGCGATCCCCATGCTGACCGCCGAAGGCACGCGCCGCAATGCCCTGGCTGCCGCCGAGAATGAGCCGCGATCCAATACGGCCAAAAACAGTTCGATATTGTCACTGGAAAAATTCATCGTCTTACCTGTCAGAAAAACTGACAGCTCCTGACTTTTTCTATCAATAGGATTGACGTTATCTTACGCATCGGGTTGCCGGACGTCATCAGGCACGAAAAACAAAGCAGGAGAAAAGCATGCAAGGCGTGAAACGCAAACTGGTCTATGTGACCGCTTATGAAGTTATCGGTATGGTCATTTCGGCCCTTGGGTTGGCACTACTCTCCGGCTCCGCCCCGAGCAGCACCGGGCCGTTAGCGGTGATCATCACCACCATCGCCGTCAGTTGGAACCTGATTTACAACACCTTGTACGAATTCTGGGAAAGCCGCCAGGCATCACGCACCCGCACGCTGAAGCGCCGCATTCTGCACGCAGTGGGCTTCCAACTGACGCTGGTGGTTTACCTGATCCCGCTGATCGCCTGGTGGATGGAGATTTCCCTGGTGCAGGCCTTGCTGCTGGATATGGCGCTGATCGTGATTATTCCCTGCTATACCTTTGTGTTTAACTGGGCCTTCGACAAAATATTCGGGCTGCCAACCTCCGCCCTGCCTGCAGCCGAATCGGCATGATCGAGAGTACCTCCTGCCTAGGTGGGAGGCACGCTATCAAAACCGGGATTTCGTCCATTCGCGCAGCCGTTGAATATGCAGGTACAGCGCAGGAATAAAGAAGATCCCGACCAGCGTTGCCAGTAACATCCCGCCAAATACGGTAATACCGATAATTTGGCGGCTCATCGCCCCGGCCCCGGTAGCAAATACTAGCGGCATGACCCCGAGAATAAAGGAGATAGCCGTCATCATCACCGCCCGGAAACGTTGCCTGGCACCATCCTGCGCGGCTTCGCGAATGCTGGCCCCCTCTTCACGCCGCGCCTTCGAGAACTCGACGATCAGGATGGCATTCTTGGCCGCCAGACCAATCAGCAACACCAGCCCGATTTGGGCATAAACGTCGTTGGCGAACCCCATCATGCGTAACCCGGCGACCGCCCCCGCCACGGCGAAAATCACCGATAGCATCACCACCAGCGGGATGCTCCAGCTTTCATACTGAGCCACCAGGAACAGATAGGCGAACACCAGCGCCGCCAGATAGATCAACAAGGCTTGGTCACCGGTCTGTTGCTCCTGCCAGGACAGGCCGCTCCAACTGTAGCCATAACCCTTTGGCAACTGCTCGGCCAATAAAGACTCCATGGTTTTCATCGCCTGCCCGGAACTAACCCCCTCGGCCGCAGAACCGTTCACCGATACCGCCGGAAACTGGTTGAACTGGCTGATAAAAGGCGCGCCGATAGAAGGCGTGAGCCGCACCAGATTGGCCAGGCTCACCAGAGCACCGGTGTCGCTGCGTACGTTCAGGCGATTAATTTGTTCGGTACGTTGCCGGTAATCCCTATCGTTTTGTAACTGCACCCGGAACATGCGGTTATTGACTGAAAAATCCCCCACGTTCAGGCCGCCAAGCGAAACTTGCAGCGTAGTAAAGATCCGGCTGACCGGCACCTGCAACAGCGCAGCCCGTTCACGATCGACCGCCAGATCGATATCCGGTACCACGGCGCTGAAGGTGGTAAACACCCGGCTCAGCTCTGGCCGCTGGTTGGCCGCAAAAATAATCCCCTGGGCCACCTGAGCCATTTGCTGCGGCGTTTGCCCCTCCAGCGCCAGCAGGCGTAAATCAAAACCGGCGGCGTTGCCTAGCCCGGCGATTGCCGGTGGATTAACCACCATGATCATCGCCGAGGGGATTGCCGCCAGTCTGCCCTGAAGATCGGCTAACACCCGGTCAACATGTTCGCGTTGGCCCCAGGGTTTGAGCATCACGATGGCGAAGCCCGCATTGGGTGAATTGCCCCCGCTCAGCAGGCTGAAGCCGGTAATTTTGATCACGTCTTCCACCGCCGGGTTTTGTATCACCTGCTGATGCATCCGATCCATCACCGCCTGGGTACGTTCAAGGGAAGCCCCATCCGGCAGCTGTACGTTGACGAAGAAGTAGCCCTGATCCTCCTCCGGCAGGAAAGAGGTTGGCAAACGGCTATAGCCATACCAGGTGGCCAAGCCAACAACGAGTAGTGCAATCACCGTGGTTAGAGCCCGCTTGCTGGCCAATGCGGCCAGGCGCACATAGCCATCGCGCATCCGGTCCATACCCCGGTTGAAACCACCAAAAAAGCCGGTTTGCGCCAGCTCTCGCCGCCGGATCAGCGTGGCACAAAGCGCCGGGGACAGCGTCAACGCGTTGATGCTCGACAGGATCACCGCCGCCGACAGGGTCACGGCAAACTGACGGTACAGCTCACCAGTAATGCCCGGCAGCACCGCAATCGGCACGAAGACCGCCATCAGCACTAACGTCGTGGCGACGATCGGCCCAGCAATCTGGCTAATCGCCTTGCGGGTCGCTTCTGCCGGGCTAAGAGCGGGATCTTGGGCCAGCAGACGCTCCACGTTTTCCACCACCACGATGGCATCGTCCACCACAATAGTCAGCGCCAGAATAATGGCGAACAGGCTCAAAGTATTGGCGGAGTAGCCGAAGACGTACAGCACGGCAAAGGTACCGAGCAGCGACACCGGAATGGTCAGCGCCACGATAAAGGTGGCCCGCAGACTCTGTAAGAACAGATAAACTACCAGCAGCACCACCGCCAAGGTTAACGCCAGCGAAATGGCAATCTCGTGCAGCGTGGCCGTTACCGGGCGGGTGGAGTCATATTTGATGTCATAGCTCATATCGCTGGGGAAGGATTGCGACAGGCGCGCCATCTCCTGGCGTACCGCATTGGCGACATTCAGCGCATTGGCTCCCGGCGTGGGGTAAACCACCAAAAATGCCGATTCCTGTTGGTTCATCGAGGCATTGACCTGGTAGTTTTGTGCCCCCAGCTCCACCCGCGCCACGTCGCTCACCCGCACCGTGCCCCCGTTGGCACCGCTGCGGATAATCACTCTGGCAAACTCCTGCGGATCGGTTAAACGCCCCTGCCCACTGATGGTCAGAGTTTGCTGCTGCTGGGAAGGGGAAGGCGCGGAACCGATCTGACCTGCGGCAGCCTGCACGTTCTGCTGCTGTAACGCCTGCACGATGTCCTGCACGCTGATATTGAGCGACTCCATACGCTGCGGATCGAGCCAGACGCGCATGCTGTAATCGCGGGCGCCAAACACCTGCACATCCCCCACACCGCTGATGCGGGCCAAGGCATCGCGCAGTTGGATACTGGTGTAGTTGCTCAGAAACAGCGTGTCGCGGCTACCTTTGGGAGAAAACACGCTAACGCCCAACAGCAGATTCGAGGCCCGCTTGCGCACCGATACCCCGTTGTTATTCACTTCTGCCGGTAGCTGCGCGCTAACCTGTGAAATACGATTTTGCACCTCCACGGCAGCCATATCCGGATCGGTACCGCTGGCAAAGGTGATGCTCAGCTGATAACCGCCGTTGTTGGCGCTGGTCGATTCCATATACAGCATGTTGCTGACGCCGTTGACCTGAGCCTCGATCGGCGATGCCACCGCCTGAGCCACGTCGCGGGCGCTGGCTCCAGGATAGAGCGCACTGACGGAAACCACCGGTGGCGTGATATCGGGGTACTGTTCAACCGGGATCACCTTGAGGGAAACTATCCCTACCAGGGTGATCACCAACGCAATCACGATGGCAAATTTTGGCCGCCGGATAAAAAAGTGCAGCATCAGCGGCCCCTTATGGTTGCGCGTTGGCGCTGGAGAGAATAGCGTTCACCTGCATTCCGGGCCTGACGTGCTGAACACCGGAGATAATCACCCTTTCGCCAGCCTTGAGCCCGGCGTTCACCTGATAATATTGCTGATGCTGTTCACCCAGAGCCACCTCTCTGACCTCCACGATATTCTCTGGGCTGACCACCAACACAAAGTGGCCCTGCTGGTTTTGCTGTAGCGCAGCAATTGGCACCAGCGTGACCGTCTGCGGTTGCTCGGCGGTCAGGATCACGTTCACCACGCCCCCGGGCAGCAGCAGATGATTAGGATTGGCAAAACGGGTGCGCAGAGTGACGGTGCCGGTGTGGGCATCGATCTGGTTATCTATCGATTCAAAAGTGCCCAGCTCGGGGTAGGATTTGCCGTTGGCCAGTTCAAGACGGGCGGAAAACTGCCCTTCGGCGAGCTTACCCTCCCCACGCTGACGCTGATAGGCGGCGGTAATATAGTCCCGTTCATTGATAGAGATCGCGACACGGATCGGATCGAGCTGAATAATATTGACCAGTGCGCCACTTGCCGCGTTGACCAGACTGCCCACATGAAAGCGGCTGTGGCCGATGCGCCCGGCAATCGGCGCATAAATTCGGGTATAGCTGAGTTGTAACTGCTGCGTATTAAGCAGTGCCCGCGCCTGGGCGACTGCCGCTCGACTGGTATCACGTTCGGCTGCCGCGGCATCGATATCCGCTCTGCTGACCGCGCGGTTATTGCCTAACTGCTGCAAACGCGTCAGGTTTACCTGCGCCAGATTTGCCGTGGCCGTAGCGCTATCTAGCTGCGCCTGAGCCTGCGCTACGGCAGAATGGTGTAATGCCGGCTCAATCTCGTACAGCAAGTCCCCGGCCTTGACCATCTGCCCTTCGGTAAATGGCCGTTTGGCGATAAACCCTTCGGTACGGGTCTTCACCTCCACGGTTTGTATCGCCTCGATGCGGCCAAGATAGTGCAATGCGCGTTCGGGTTGGCTTTGCTCAATCACCGCCACGGTCACCGCAGGCAACGGTGCGGCTACGATCGGAGTGGCGATGGCCAGCAACCACAATGCCATATAGCAGGAGAACCAGGGTGTAGTCATAAGCAGCAAAATCACTCATCAATTAAACCAACCTAAATTGATGAAAATTATAGTTCACCCATTGCAAGTCAGAACGAGCTCTGCTGACGATTTCTTGCAACGGTGCAAATTCGCTTACACCAAGGCTGGCGGGCGTAGCATGCAGCACCCACCAGCGGTTTACTGCGCCGTATAACCACCATCAATGCTGTAAAAGGCCCCAGTGGTGAAACTGCTGTCTGTAGAAAGCAAAAAAACTACCGTTTTCGCCACCTCTTCACGCGTCGCCATACGCCCCATCGGATGGGAGGCAGCCATTTTCTCCCGCACCCAGGTCGGTAATCTGGCCATCGAAGGCGTATCGACATAACCAGGCCCGACGGCGTTGATGCGTATCCCCCGATCGGCAAACTCCAGAGCGGCGGCCCTCGTCAAACCGATAATGCCGTGCTTGGCCGCGGTATAAGGCGCAATACCGGCAATGCCGACTATGCCATTGGCGGAAGAGAGGTTCACTACCGCGCCACCGCCTGCTGCCACAATAGCGGGTAATCCGTACTTCATCCCATAGAAGGTACCACTGAGGTCGGTTTCAATCACCGCGTGCCAATCTTCAATGGGGTATTGATTCAGCGGCACATCATGCGGCCCGGTAATACCGGCATTGTTGACCAACAGATGCAATCGCCCACCAAGGGCCAGCGTCTGCTCTACTGCACTGCGTACCGATTCAGGATCGCGAGCATCCATCACCAACGGAAATACCGATTTTCCTGTCGGATCGATACGCTGTGCCGTTGCTGCCAGTCTTTCACTATTTCTGGCGGTGATCGCTACCTTCGCCCCCCGATCGACCAACTCTTGAGCAATAGCTTCACCAATACCGGTGGAAGCCCCGGTCACCAACGCCACTTTACCCGTAAAATCTTGCATAACGCCTCCCGATAACTTGAGTGAGGCGTTCAGACTAAGGCTTGAGCATGACAGTTTCTGGCAGTGGCTATCCTCCAAAACGCGCTGAAGCATCCCCCTGACAAAAGGACAAAACGAAAAAGCCCTGACAATATTTGCCAGGGCTTTTAGGTTACTGCAGATTTAAAATTCAACATTAATCAACTTACTAACTGGGTACTACTTTCGATACTGCTTAAAATGTACTTGTTTATCACAGATAATATTGGGTATTGAAAAGCTAACTACATCCTCCCCTATACTGGCTGATTTACAAATTTTCACTTACTCACCTCATACTAAATTATAGAGGTAGGGCAAGCTAAACTGGTACATTCCCCCTCGCGATATAAACTTTTGACGCATGGCTTTACTTTCATTGCAACAAACTTACCAGAAAAACTTAACAAGTTGCAACATTAACGCTTGAGAAACAGAGCCTTACATCATCGCGTTGTGGTACACACCCTGCGATCGTCGGTACTGACTACATGGCCTTAAAGCATTGTCGAATGAGTCCAAACTGGCGACTCAACGACGACTTCCCCATACAACAGAACTTCGTGGCCTTTATCGCAATATCACTAAACAACTTATTAAAGATAACCTTTCAATCTGTTATTTAGCTAAGCAGCTAACTATCAATTTCCTGCTGCTGGATACTAATTTACGACTTTTTCAAACTAAGTCAATACTGTTTTTAACAACATACGTTTATTCGCTAAATCGCTAATTTTAAACGTACTGAGATCGACTAGCGTTTACCTTTCAGGTTACTTGGTAACTACACGCCAGCTAAATTTACCTGTAGCAACAGCGCCCCTGCAAGTACCGTCATCACGCCTAGCCATTGCACGCTAGACAGCCTTTCACCTAGTAATAATGCCCCTAACAGAGCGGCAACTCCACCAGAAAGCGTACTTAATACCGTCACAACCGAGAGCGAACCATGGCCACTTCCCACGGCAAAAGCCACGAAACCAGCCAAATTTAATAGGCTGGCGGCCAGTAATAATCCGCTCTGCCGCAGATTGGGACGTGCCAGTAGTTTTTTACGATCGCCGAATATCAACAGGGCCGTCAGACCCACAGCATAACCCATCCACAAACTGAGCTTTGGCCCTAGCACCGGCAAGGTATAACGCCCCTGTAACCAGAAACTACAGCCGTAACAAAGTGATGCCAACAGGGCGAACAACAGCGGGAGTCGCATCGCAGATGTTTCTGTCTGTCGGTTCAGGTTCATAGCGGTCAAGATTACGCCCAACAGGCAGATTGCCAGCCCCAGAACGGTGAATGCCCCTAGCCGTTCGCCACTGATCCAGGACAACAATGCCGTCACTGCGCCATAGCTGGTGACTAATGGTGCTACCAGCGCCGCTTTGCCCAACGCAAACGCATGCGATAAGGCCAGCGCACCAATCACGATCAATCCCGCGGCCAGTAACGCCAGCCCCCAAATAGCAATCGGGACGTTGGAGACACGTAACGGCATGCTCAGCAGCAATAAGGTTAAAACAACCATTCCGACGACCTGCGAGAAAAACACGGCGCGCCTGACACCAACCGCTCGGGCATTGATACCCACCAAGAAATCGGTTCCTCCCCAACATATTGCGGCCATCAGCCCCATCAAAACATCCATCATTTTCTCTCCACCGAATGCATGATGCAGGTTAAGAGAAATAGTGCTTGTGCAACATCGATAGATTGGCAATATGGTTGAATGAAACTCAAGCTGAACGCTCAACAACGTCTGCCTTCGTTAAAGGCTCTACACACTTTCGAGGTGGCAGCACGCTGTAGCAGTTTTACCGAAGCCGCCGATGAATTGAATGTGACCCTCGGCGCCGTCAGCCGTCAAATACGGCTACTGGAAAGCGAACTGGGTGTGACATTATTTCATCGTAAAGGTAATGCAGTGGCCTTGAATGATAGCGGCCAACAACTGTCTGCGGAGGTTATCCGGGCCTTTATGCTACTGAGGAAATCCTGCGAGCGCATGCGCCCAGAGGAACAGAGTACGCTCAAGCTAACCTGCACTCTGGGTATAGCCAGC
This sequence comes from Serratia sp. (in: enterobacteria), assembly GCF_046715635.1. Classification (GTDB taxonomy): domain Bacteria; phylum Pseudomonadota; class Gammaproteobacteria; order Enterobacterales; family Enterobacteriaceae; genus Chania. The sequence goes on along the minus strand of NZ_JBKJYW010000039.1, from coordinate 28,559 downwards.
CACTGGCTAGCCCCACGCCTGCCAGCTTTACACCAACAAGATCCCGCGACCGCATTAGTGATCGATGCCAATGAAAGCGTGCGCGATCTTGAGGCCGGTGAAGCGGATATCGCCATCCGTTACAGCCCGATTAACAGTCCATTGCACCATTCCCGACGTCTGCTGACCGATACTTTTTCGCCCTTGGCCAGCCCAGACTTCTTGCGTTGTTGCCCAGCAATTAGCTCCCCCGAAGATTTGCTGGGATTACGCCTGATCCACTCCCCCTGGAAAGATGCACAGGGCTTGGGCGTTGCTGCCTGGCAAGATTGGTTCACCGCCTGCAAGCTTAGCGGCAAGCCCGGCTCGCTACTGACTTTCAACAGCGTTGGTCACGCCCTGCAAGAAGCCATTGACGGGAACGGCGTGGTACTTGGCAGCTTGGCGGTAGCGCAGGATGCTTTACGCAGTGGTAAACTGGTTGAGATTTTCGCCGGACAATGGCAGCTTCCTTCCGCCTATGAATTCCGCCTCTGTTGGACAAACCAGGAATTTCTGGGGGCGGCGACACGCCGCTGGGTAAATCTGCTGTTAACTGCGGCTGGTCGCCCCGCCAACTGTTAACACCGCACATATTGCTTCCCCGACTGGCGCAATTCCCGCTAATTTATGCAAAATTTCCCGTATAGCGAGAATTCTGGTGGACATACCACGCTATCTGCAACACATCGGCTTTCAGGTGGCGTTTATTTCCGGGGAGATCCACACTAGAGACGGCTCTTTTGGCCCGCCGTTTGACCATATGGCGCTGGTGGTAACCCTGGATCAGCCCTATCTGGTCGATGTTGGGTTTGGCGATTCTTTCCTCGCCCCGCTGAAAATCACCACCACCGAGCAACAACCGCAGGCCAGCGGTACCTTTCATCTTGAGCAAGACGGTGACTGGTATCATCTGGAGCGCCGCAATGGCGATCGGACCTCCCACGCCAAGACGCTGTATCGCTTTACCCTGCAACCCCGGCAGCCGGAAGAGTTTAACGACATGTGCCACTATCACAGCACTTCGCCCCAGTCGCATTTTACCCAAAAGCTGGTGTGCTCTCGCCCCACGGAAGACGGCCGCATCACCCTCAGCGAGTTAAAGCTGATCGTGACCCAAGACCATCACCGTAAGGAGTCGACACTGCATTCAGAAGTGGAACGGCTGGAGGCGCTGCGGCACTATTTCGCTATTGAACTCAGGAGTTAGCGGCAAATCACCCGCGCAATATCCTTGGAGTTGTTTAACGTGCGGATCTCGGTAAACAGCTCCGTGGCTTCCTGATACTCTTTGCGCAGGTAGCTGAGCCACTGTTTGATGCGGGCGACGTGATATAAACCGGTATCGCCCTGCTTTTCCAGATGCACGTACTTTTGCAATAGCTGCACCACCTGCGGCCAAGGCATACGCGGTTCGTTATATTTCACCACACGGCTCAGGTTGGGGATGTTCAACGCGCCGCGCCCCAGCATTACCGCGTCGCAGCCGGTGGCCTGCATACACGCCTGCGCACTTTGATAGTCCCAAATTTCCCCGTTGGCGATCACCGGGATGCTCAAACGTTGGCGGATCTCACCGATCGCCTGCCAGTTGATGCGATCGGCTTTGTAACCGTCCTCTTTGGTACGGCCATGGATGGTGATTTCGGTCGCCCCCGCTTGCTGCACCGCATCGGCAATTTCAAAGCTGCGGGAATCTGAATCCCAACCCAAGCGCACTTTTACCGTCACCGGCAGATGCGCTGGCACCGCGGCGCGCATCGCTTTGGCCCCCTGATAAATCAATTCGGGATCTTTGAGCAAGGTGGCCCCGCCGCCGCTGCCGTTGACATGTTTGGACGGGCAACCGCAGTTCAGATCGACACCGTAAGAACCTAGCTCAACGGCCTGAGCCGCGTTTTCCGCCAGCCATTCGGGATATTGGCCCAGCAGTTGCACCCGCACCTGGGTGCCGGATGGCGTTCTGCTGGCATGGTGCAGTTCCGGACACAGACGGTAGAAGGATTTGGCGGGCAATCGTTGATCGATCACCCGCAGGAATTCGGTGATGCAGAGATCGTAATCGTTCACCTCGGTGAGCAATTCTCGCACCAGAGAGTCAAGTACCCCCTCCATTGGAGCCAATAATACGCGCATGCCTACCCCTGCAATCAAAGAGGGCGCAATGATACGGGCGAAAGGTGGTGCCAACAACCCTCCCACCGATAAAATTAGCCTAGTTTGCGCAGCGGCTCACCGGCAATAAACGCTTGGATATCGGCAATCGCTTCCCGGAAATAGGTGCGGTAGTTATCATCCGCCACATAACCCACATGCGGCGTAGCCAGCACGTTGGGCAAACGGCGCAATGGGTGATCGGCCGGCAGTGGCTCTACTTCAAACACGTCCAGACCGGCACCGGCGATCTGCCCGGTTTGCAGCGCCTCAACCAGCGCTTGTTGATCGACGATTGCCGCACGTGAAGTGTTGATCAGGAAAGCGCTATTTTTCATCTGCGCCAGCGCCTGGCGGTCGATCAGCCCACGGCTGCGATCGCTTAACACCAGATGTACCGAAACAAAGTCACTCGCCGCTAGCAGCGCCTGTTTTGACTCGGCAAGCTGCACGCCGCATTCCTGTGCCCTTTCTGCCGTCAGATTCTGGCTCCAGGCTACTACATTCATGCCAAATGCCTGTGCCACCTTCGCCATCTGGCCGCCGATCTTGCCTAGCCCCAGCAACCCCAGCGTTTTCCCATGCAAGGTGATGCCAACATGTTGCTGCCAAGGCCCGTTGGCACGTAATCCGCTGCTTTCAGCCACCAGATGTTTAGCCAAACCGAGGATCAGCGCCCAGGTCAGCTCCATCGGCGCTTCAGAACCGCTAGCGGTACCGCATACGGTAACGCCTTGCCGGGTTGCCGCTGGCAGATCGATCGAAGCGTTGCGCATGCCTGAGGTGATCAGCAGTTGCAGTTTTGGCAAACGAGAGAGCAATGCGGCGGTGAACGGCGTGCGCTCTCGCATAATCACCACGATCGCGCAGTCGTTGATGCGGCTCACCAGTTGATCTTCATCGTCAATATGCTCACGCAGGGAAAAGACCTCAACCTGCTCGCCAAGGACGATCCAATCCGCCATCGTCAGCGCTACACTCTGGTAATCATCAAGAATTGCACACTTCAATTTCATCGGTAACTCCTGGAAAGCAGGCGAAAAAAAAACCGCCAATCAATGGCGGTTCAGTATAGATCAACTCAATACCCGTCGTCTTTCAAGCCGCAGGTGGGCGACTTGAAATCCATAGAGTATAGAAGGTTATTCAGACGGTTTATGGCTACGCGGACGGCGCGACGGAGCACCTGAACGCGGTTTGCCGTCACCCTGCGGGCGAGCACTGCCGCCGCCGCGATTTTCACGCTGACCGCCGCCATTGCCGCTACGCTGGCCGCCACCGTTTCCGGTACGCGGAGCGCCGCCGCCGTTGCCACGTGGAGCACCACGGCCACCACCAGCCTGACGACCATTGATGATCGGCTCGGCCTTAATGCTTGGGTCCGGCTCATAGCCTGGCAGGGCAATACGTGGAATTTCACGCTTGAGCAGGCGCTCAATATCACGCAGCAGTTTGTGTTCATCCACGCAGACCAATGAGATCGCCTCACCGGTACGTTCGGCACGGCCAGTACGGCCAATGCGGTGAACATAATCTTCTGGTACGTTTGGCAGCTCATAGTTCACTACGTGTGGCAACTGATCGATATCCAGGCCACGCGCGGCGATATCGGTAGCTACCAGCACACGGATTTTGCCGTCTTTAAAGTCTGCCAATGCGCGGGTACGTGCGCCCTGGCTTTTGTTGCCGTGGATAGCTGCAGCGGTGATACCATCTTTATTCAGCTGTTCGGCCAAATGGTTGGCGCCGTGCTTGGTACGGTTAAATACCAGCACCTGCTTCCAATCACCTTCACCGATCATCTGGGAAAGCAGTTCACGCTTACGCTTCTTATCGACAAAGTGAACGCTCTGTTCAATCTGCTCGGATGCGGTGTTGCGGCGAGCCACTTCTACCGACGCCGGGTTGGTCAGCAGTTTACTGGCCAGCCCTTTGATCTCATCGGAGAAGGTCGCGGAGAACAGCAGGTTCTGACGCTTGGCAGGCAGCTTGGACAGCACGCGGCGGATATCATGGATAAAGCCCATATCCAGCATGCGGTCGGCTTCGTCCAGCACCAGAATTTCAATTTTGGACAGATCAACCGCGTGTTGATGTTCCAGATCCAGCAGGCGACCCGGCGTTGCCACCAGAATGTCGACGCCGCCACGCAGCTTCATCATCTGCGGGTTGATGCTCACACCACCAAACACCACCAGCGAACGCAGGCGCAAGTGCTTGCTGTAAGCCTCAACGTTTTCGCCGATCTGTGCAGCCAGTTCACGGGTTGGCGTCAGGATCAACGCGCGCACCGGGCGGCGGCCTTTGATTGGATGATCGTGTTTGCTCAGCAGCTGTAACAGCGGCAAGGTAAAACCGGCGGTTTTACCCGTGCCGGTCTGGGCGCTGGCCATCAGGTCACGGCCTGCCAATACCACCGGGATTGCCTGGCGTTGAATTGGCGTAGGTTCGCGATAGCCCTGTTCTTCAACAGCGCGCAGAATTTCAGCACTTAAGCCGAGGGTTTCAAATGACATAGTAGAGAAAAACTCCAGATCCCCCCTAACCTAAACAAATGTTCGGTGCAGTTTCCGGGAGGATGATCAGACGGGGCATAAGGAGGTACTCGCACTTTTTTGCGGCACATCCTCGGCATGACCTCGAGGGATTGGCACAAACTGCAGTGCACCAAGCGCGAGAGTGTAGCAGAAATCGAATAAGAAAAGGCAATTTTACGTGTTCACAGCACTTTTCGCCGAGCAAGCTCACGGAAAAGCAAAATGTTCTGACCTGTAAGTTTGCATTTTATCCAGCTCGGCCTAAAGTTAATCATATGATTGATTAACTTTTCAGGTCAGCCAATGTCCTCTGCGGAAAACCAACCGGTAAGCCCTATTAAACGGGGTGAGCAAGCCCGTCAACAACTGCTCACCGCCGCGATTGAAGTGTTCGGCGAATATGGCCTTTCGGGTGCCACCACGCGGCAAATCGCCCAGCGCGCCGGGCAGAACATCGCCGCCATCACCTATTATTTCAACTCGAAAGAGGGGTTGTATCTGGCGGTAGCCCAGTGGATTGCCGACTTTATCCAACAAAGCTTCCGCCCACTGAGCGAAGAGATCGAACGTTTCTATCAACTGCCCGCAGAGCAACGCCAGCCAGAGCATTATCTGTACCATCTCAAAAGCGGGTTGCTGGCCTTCAGCCAACTGATGACCGAGCCCCACACGCTCAACCTGAGCAAGATCATGTCTCGCGAACAGCTTTCGCCAACCGATGCCTACCCGCTGATCCACCAGCAGGTGATAGCCCCGCTGCATCACTTACTGTGTCGCCTGTTAGCGGGCTACACCGGCATCGATGCGCGCTCCACCAAAATCGTCTTGCATACCCATGCGCTGATCGGTGAAGTACTGGCATTCCGCGTTGGCCGGGAAACCCTGCTACGCCAGGCAGGCTGGCATCAGATCGCGGCAGAAGAAGCCAAGCAGATTAGCGAGGTGCTGGCCGAACATATCGACATTCTGGTTAACGGGCTACGCCAGCGTTACGCCGTCTAACTTTCCGTCTTGCGAGTAAGGAACATTATGAACAAGAAAAGAGTTGCCATTGTGGGTATAGCGATCGTGCTGATCGCCGCTGCGGCCTACGGTTTCTGGTCTTACCAACGCCAGCAGGACAAGCCTTTGACGCTGTATGGCAATGTGGATATCCGCACGGTCAACCTGGGTTTCCGCGTTAATGGCCGGTTGGCCTCACTGGCGGTAGACGAAGGGGACAGCGTGCAACAGGGGCAGTTGCTGGGCAAACTGGACGATGCTCCTTACCAGAACGCGTTGCTACAGGCACAGGCCAACGTGGCCAGCGCCAAAGCCAAACTGGATTTATTGCAGGCAGGCTACCGCAACGAGGAAATTGCTCAGGTGCGATCCGAAGTGGCGCAACGGCAGTCGGCCTTCAGTTATGCCGACAGCTTCTTCCAACGCCAACAGGGGCTATGGGCGAAAAAGGCCACCTCTGCCGATGCCCTGGAAGATGCCCGCACCGCACGAAATCAGGCGCAGGCTAATCTGCAGGCGTCGAAAGACAAACTGTCGCAATACCTGACCGGTAACCGCCCGCAGGAAATCGAACAGGCCAACGCCAATCTGGCACTAGCCGAAGCGGCACTGGCGCAGGCCCAATTGGATCTGCATGACACCACCCTGCTCTCTCCGTCTGTGGGTACGGTTATGACGCGAGCCGTGGAGCCAGGCACCATGCTCAGCGCTGGCAGCACGGTATTTACCCTGTCGCTGACCCGCCCAGTGTGGGTTCGCGCCTACATCAATGAAACCAGCCTGGGTAGCGCTGCGCCAGGTACCGAAGTCTTGATCGAAACCGACAGCCGCCCTGGCAAGCCTTATCACGGCAAGATTGGTTTTGTTTCCCCCACCGCGGAGTTCACCCCCAAAAGCGTAGAAACACCGGATCTGCGTACCGATCTGGTCTACCGCCTGCGGATCATTGTCAACGATGCCGATGACGCCTTGCGTCAGGGGATGCCGGTTACCGTCCATTTCTCACAACCGTAAGGAACCGTGATGGCACAGGCACATACGATTGAACTGGTGGCGTTGGAAAAACGCTTTCCATCACTCGATAAACCGGCGGTGGCCAGCCTGACGACCACGCTGCGCAGTGGCGCGGTGACCGGGCTGGTTGGCCCCGATGGCGCGGGCAAAACTACCCTGCTGCGCATGTTGGCAGGTCTGCTGCTACCCAGCAGCGGCAAGCTGACCGTCGCCGGGTTGGATCCGATCGCACAGGATCGCCAGTTGCACGCTATTCTCGGCTACATGCCGCAGAAGTTCGGGCTGTATGAAGATCTGACGGTGATGGAAAATCTCACTCTGTATGCCGATCTGCGTGGGGTTACCGGCGATCTGCGTAAACAGACCTTTGAACGGTTGCTGACGTTTACCGATCTGACCCGCTTTACCAAACGGCTGGCGGGCAAGCTTTCCGGCGGGATGAAGCAAAAGCTCGGGCTGGCCTGTACGCTGCTTGGCCAACCTCAGGTGTTGCTGCTGGATGAGCCCGGCGTCGGCGTCGATCCCATTTCGCGCCGCGAACTATGGCGAATGGTGCATGAGTTGGCCAACGACGGCATGCTGATCCTGTGGAGCACCTCCTATCTTGACGAAGCCGAGCAATGCCGCGAAGTGCTGCTGATGAACGAGGGCGAGTTGCTATTCAGTGGTGCGCCACAGGATCTTACCCAGCGTATGGCTGGCCGCACCATCCTGATCGATACCCCAGCCGGTAGCCACCGATCGCTGTTGCAGCGGGCGATCTGTCTGCCTGCGGTTAGCGACGGCGTGATCCAGGGGAAATATCTGCGGCTGATCCTCAAGCCGGACGAAGATCATCAGCAGGTATTACGGGATCTGGATCTGCCACAGGCCGAATTAACCGAGGCCGATCCGCGTTTTGAGGATGCGTTTATCGATCTGCTGGGCGGCGGCCCGAACAGCAAATCCGCCCTGGCCGAGATCATGCCCACGGTAACGGGCGACAGCTCGGAAACGGTGATCGAAGCACAGGGTTTGACCAAAAAATTCGGCGACTTTGCGGCCACCGACCATGTGGATTTCAAGGTGCAGCGCGGCGAGATTTTTGGCCTGCTCGGCCCCAACGGCGCGGGCAAATCTGTGGGGTGGTGATCAATTCTGCATAGGTCGGGCGGCTCGAGAAACTCGAAGGAAACCAGGACCGGAGCGGCCTGGCGGTAAAAATTGGATTCTGCATAGGTTTGTAACAAAACGCGCAAAAATACGATATTTTGCATTCAATTTTGCATAACTTTGCGCGGGGTATGGCAAAGTTTAAACATCATTTAAACGGCAATAATTTCTTAACTATCCACTCACTAAGCCAATCTCAACTATGATCAAATTTCGCCCAGATATTAACCGTTTTAATTGAGGGAGAAAATCAATCACATGTCCCACCTGAAAAAATAAAACTGTTTATAAAAAAGGACTTACAGCCCGCAATGTTATGCGATACAACTCGCATAGCGGCTTTACTACGCCTTTTTTTCCTGACCACGTATAGCGCTGGCCTGGGACGATTTCAGCCGTGCTGATGCAGCAGCAGCCTCGAAAATCTCTCTGACTTCTTCAGATGGCAGATTTAGCGCCATCATTATGACCTTGGCCGTAGTACGATTAACGCCATGCCTTAATAAATTATCTTCAATTTCAATCAGTTCGCTATCATTAAGACCGTTTGATGCTGAATTTTCCGCCCCCCCTGGAAGTATCGCCCTAATCCCATTCAAAGCAATATGACTTAGGACCGCCTCACGCTGTTCTAAAGTCATCCGATCATAGATACGTAGCCAATCACGCTTTAAATCATCCACAGCCGCCACAGCGCGTTCTGGTTGGTCTGTTGGTTGTCGCGCAGGCTTCTCAGTCCCGTATACCAGCCAATCTAAGCTTACCTGCTCTTTATTTGCTATTGCTTGAACATTGCTAAGAGCGGGATCTGTGTTTTTGGTTAGATAATTGTTCAGTGTTGAAAAAGAAAAACCCCAATCCCTAGCCGCCGCTCTTACACTTCGATTGCCTATCAACTGCTTTAAACGCTCTTTAAAGCTTTCTTTTCGTTGAGATAGAAAAGAAACATCCTCTTGTTTTTTATCATTCATTTGCTTTTCCACGTAACCAATTGAAATTAATATCGAAAACAATAGAGATCAAAGTGAAAACAAAAAAGATCAAAGAAACGAGGTCTTTTGCTTTACATGACCACTATTTGGATCAATACTCATCTGGACGGATAAGCCGCGCAGGTTATCCGCACGGTTAACTTTTTAGGGTAATCGAACTATGACCAGAAATGAAATTGTTTGTATGGACTGGCACAGAATCGACGTTGTGGCAGCACTCCATAAGTGCGGGTTGACGATGCGTGCATTGTCAACAAATGCAGGTATGGCCCCGGATACGTTGAAAAACGCACTCTATCGGCCATACCCGAAAGGCGAAAAGATTATTGCCGATGCACTAGGCAAAACCCCGGCGCAGATTTGGCCGAGCCGTTACACAACACGTCAGGTAGCGTAAAAATGTATATATCAGTGAATGAGTTGGTCGGGCTACCAGGGATGCCACGCACCGCACAAGGTGTGCGCGCAGCGCTAAATAAACTCGCTGGTAATTCACCAGATATGAAGCAAAAGCGCGCAGGCTCAAAAGCTTTTGAGTACAGCGTTAAATGTTTGCCTGCTGAATTGCAAAACATCATCCGCGATCGGCACATCGCCTCTCTTGTGTCCGCGCCAGCCGTCGCCAGCGATGCCGCAAAACCGGCACGGCGTCGTGCCGACGCCAGCCCGGCTATCGATGGGAAATTAGCTATCGTTCGTCAGTGCCCCGCCGTGCTGGACAACTGCGTGCGCGAATTGACCGGCAAACAGCGCGCGATCGTTGATGCCCGTTGTGCTGTTGTGGCCGAAATCATGCGCCTGGAGCACACCATGCGCTTTTCGCGCATTAAGGCGATCACTTGGTTGGTAGAGAACGCGCGGGCCGGTACGCTGCCTCCTGCGTTGCTTGAGAACATCGCGGCAGGTAATGCTAAACGCGGCGCTAACCGCCTGGTCAGTACGCGCACGCTCAATCAGTGGGTTATTGATTACAGCAAGGCCGATAACGCCGCCGAACGGCTGGCAATGATGGCACCAGCGCACCCACAAGCGAAGCGGCCAGAGCAGATCGGGTGGTTGCCGCGTTTTCTGGCACATTACCGGACCACTCATGGCCTAAATATTAACGAGGCATACCAGGCATTTCGGGACGAATGGAAAGCGGATTTTATCGATAAGCCGTCAATGCTGGCCGCGTTGCCATCTATCTATGCGGTTCGTCGGGCACTCAATAAAATGCCGGTGATTGAGAAGATGCGCGGCCGTGTAACTGGCTCGGCCTGGCGTTCTATCAACCCTTACACCGTGCGCGACTGGGAGCAAATGCCTGTTAATGGTGTGTGGATTGGTGACGGCCACAATATGGACGTTGAAGTGGCGCACCCTATCCACGGGCAGCCATTCAGCCCGGAGATCACCTTGATTATGGATGGCCGGACGCGCTATTTAACCGGGTGGAGTCTGGCACTGTCTGAAAACGTGTTTGCGGTCGCTGATGCCTTGCGTCATGGCATGACGCATCACGGTAAACCCGATATTTATTATTCAGATAATGGCGGCGGTGAAAAAAACCTTATCTTGGATGCCCCTATTACTGGGATATTGCCGCGCCTTGGTGTGGATCACCGAACCGGTATACCCGGCAACCCGCAAGGGCGCGGCATTATTGAACGTATAAACAAAGTGATCCCCGACAAGATAGCGAAGCAATTCGCCACTTATTACGGGCCAGGGGCAGACCGGGAAACATACAGGATAACCAGCCGTGCAATTAGAGCCGCTAGTGTGGCACTCAAGAACGGCAAAGAATTATCAACCCCACAAAAGAATGCTTTAGCTAAGTTACCGAGCTGGCAACAGTTGTTAGACGTGATAGCGAGTGTAATCGACTGGTACAACTTCCAGCACAGACACACCGGCCTCCCACGTCGCTCTGATGGTTTGCATTTTACCCCGGCAGAATACCGGAAATTTGTAATTGAAACCGAACAGACAGCAATAGAGCAGCTTTCTGATATTGAGTTACGCGATATGTTCCGGCCACAAATGATCCGTAAGGTCGATCGCGGGATGATTAAAATATTTAACAATAACTATTTCTCGCTGGACTTGGCGAAAGAGCACGGAAACGAGGTAATCGTCAGTTATGACATTCACGACGGCGCTAGCGTTATCGTTCGCCGCATGGATGGCACGTATATTTGTGACGCTATCTGGAACGGCAACACCCGCGCCGCGTTCCCTGTTACCGCTGTTGACCACAAACAGAAACAACGTGTTGGCGGCATGATTAAACGCGCTGAGGAAAAAATCACAGCAGCGAAAGATGAACTTAACCCAACGTTGGAACCTGCCTTTGATTTTGGCGCATTAATTCCAGCGGAAGTAATCAGCGATACCCCTCAACCGCTCTTTGAATTTGAGTCCGATCGGGACGAGTGGGAACGGCAACAACGTAAAAATCGCGCGATAGGAGAGTAATTATGAATGCGGCAAAACAGTTACATGATTTTATGTTAGATGAAAATATGACTCAGGCGGCAGTGGCTCGGGCTGTTGGACTCAGCCCGGCCACAATTAACCAATACTTGCAGGGTAAATATCGTGGTGATGCGACCGCCGTAGAAACGGCTGTTGACCAATATATCAAGCGGACACAGGAAAAAAAAGTAGCTGCACGCCAAATTAATGCGGGTTTTGTCGAAACGCATACGGCGCGCCGAATCCTTGAGTTTATCCGCCTGGCGCATATTGATTGTGAAATTCAGGTGTTATATGGCGAGGCCGGGTTAGGTAAAACAATGGCCCTTAAACATTACGCCGCGAATCATTCCGACGTTTTATTGTTGGAAGCGGATCCTTGTTATACAGCGCGCGTTGTCCTGGAGGAATTGTGCCTAAAATTGGGTGTTCCTACCCAGGGTAACATGCACGAATTAACGCGCGGCATTGTGGGTAAGCTGCGTGACAGCGGTCGCCTAATTATTATTGACGAGGCCGAGCTATTGCCCCACCGGGCGTTGGAGATATTGCGCCGGATCCACGATAAAACCGGCGTAGGGCTGGTGCTAGCGGGTATGCCACGCCTGATCATCAACCTTAAAGGCCAGCGCGGTGAGTTTAAGCAGCTCTTTAGCCGTGTTGCCTATGCTCACAATCTGGGTAATACCCTGCCGAGTGAGGATATTGTGGCTATTGCAGCGGCCCAAATACCCGACCAGGCCGACGAGCTGGCGGAAGTGCTTTACACCGAGTCACGCGGTAACGGTCGCCGGTTATCTAAATTGCTTAAACGTGCGGTGCGATTGTGCTCTATCAATGGCAGTACGCCTAGCAGCGCCATTATCAAGCAAGTGGCGGGGATGTTAATCAATTAGCGGAGGTGTTATGGGTGCAAATCTCAGTTATTTGTCTCCAGTTGAATTATTAAAACGCTTTTATCCTGAATTAAAGAATGCCAAGTTGCGTACCATTTTTGACGATGGACGCCGGGCGCGCCTGGCGGCTGAAAAAAAAGGGTTAGATACAAATATCGTCCCATTATTCAGCCGTAACGCGACATACCAATCGACCTATAAAAAAGGTTGGCAGGCGGTAACCGTGCAAGATATCGAATTCATGAAACGCAATAATCTATAGGGGGCAATATGAAACACGTCAGCAATGAAAACATCAGTCTTATGTTGCTTAAGGCTGGTCCGGTCGTTGAGTCTATGACGCAAAATGGAATCTCGATCCAGAATGTGATCATCCGGTCTGGAAAAGTGGTGGTAAATATTGTTAAAAGTCCACTCTGTGAAGAATGGATTAGGGATGGTAAAGCGAGGTATTGCAAGATTAATTCATCATCTGAAAACTGGAGCGGCCGTCAGGGGGTTTTTGAAATCAATGATTGTCGCATTGTTTGGTCAGAAACTACTACGGCTCTAAGGTGGGTATAAATGGCAACAAACAAGCAATTGGCTTCTTATCATGCAAGGCAATTGAAGCGCATTGCAAAGGAACTACGCAATTTAAGCGCTGAATGGGAAGATGTGGACAACTGGTTATCTGCACGCTTTGAAGATGAAGCGGCAAACGTTGACACACTTAAAACACAACTTACAGAGTTATTTAAAAAATAGAGGTGTTATCTATGCTTACTAAACAATATACCTGCCAACAGGCACCCGAGGGTTACTGGGTTGATGCTAAAGGTGTAATGACACCTGAAAGCATTGTTAAAGAAATCGACAAGGAGCGCGATTGCCTGGTCGGTGAAATGGTCGAGCGTGCCATCGCCATTAATACCGTGCTGTCTGATTTTAAACTAAAGGCGTTTGCCGATATTCAGGCGTTTGTAGATTTATCGGCTGAAAAATACGGCGCTAAAAAAGGTGGTGCGAAAGGTAACGTAACACTATTTACCTTTGACGGCCGTTTCAAAATTCAGCGGGCCATGCAAGATAAAATCCAGTTTGACGAACGTTTGCAGGCTGCAAAGTCATTAATTGAGGAATGTATCTCAGGCTGGACCGAAGGCGTTCGCCCTGAAATTCACATGTTAATCAGTGAGGCATTCTCCACGGACAAGGAAGGCAATATAAACACCGGGCGTGTTTTGGCTTTACGTCGTTATGATAGCCAGAATGGAACGGTCTTTAACTAACGGTTAAATAATACGTTAATAATGGTTTATTTTTCAATAAGATGAGAGAACGTTCGTAGACAGTGCCCGCACTAAAAAGCTGTTCCATTAACCTTCTATATGGATAACTGAAAGAACAAAAGACTCCACGATACCCTATGGATTTCAAGTTGCAGCTAGGCGCCAAGCTATCTCATCCCCAGGAGCTTACGTTTAGTAAGTGACTGGGGTGAGATAGTGCAGGTAACAACGCTGCGGCTTGAAAGACGACGGGTATTAGCGGCGGTTGCCGAAGATACGCAGGAGCATCAGGAACAGGTTGATAAAGTCGAGATACAGCGTCAATGCGCCAACGATAGCGTATTTGCGGAAGCTATCTTTATCATCGGCATTCAGCTGTTCGCCCATCGCTTTCAGTTTCTGGGTGTCATACGCCGTCAGGCCAACAAATACCAGCACGCCGATATAGGTGATCGCCCACATCAGTGCCGGGCTTTTCAGCCAGATGTTCACCAGTGACGCCAGCACAATACCAATCAGCCCCATAAACAACATGCTGCCAAAACCGCTCAAATCGCGTTTGGTGGTGTAGCCGTACAGGCTCATTGCACCGAACATACCCGCAGTGACCACGAAGGTGCTGGCGATCGAGCTATAGGTGTAGGCAATAAAGATGCTTGAGAGCGTTAACCCAGTCAGCGCCGAGTAGAGCATAAATAGACCAGTGGCCACGGTGCCGCTCAGACGGTTAACCATGCCGGAAATCACAAACACCAGGCCTAGCTGCAGAATAATCAGCCCAAAGAAAGTGATCTGGCTAGAAAAAATAAAGTTGATGATCGCAGGCGTATGCGCTGCATACCAGGAAACAAATGCGGTCAACAGCAAGCCACAGGTCATCCAGCCATACACCTGCGCCATATAAGCCTGAATGCCGCTGTTGGCACGTTCAACGATCGAACCATTACGTGGATATCGGTCCATGACGGTTACCTTTTACATGTGAGCCAAGTTTCGGGGGAAACATCCCCAGTCATCAGTAAGCGTACCACAGAATACGCTACGCGAAACGGACAAAGGTATTGATTTATTTCCGCTGTTGAGGCGCGATTTACCAACGCTTGGCGGCTTGTTTATCCGTATCGCGAGCCTCTACCCAGCGCTCCCCCTGCCCGGTCGCCTCACGTTTCCAGAAGGGAGCTCGGGTTTTCAGGTAATCCATAATGAATTGCGCCGCCTCAAAGGCCATGCTGCGGTGGGCGCTGGTCACGCCGACAAACACAATTTCATCGCCAGGAAATAAATCACCGATGCGATGGATCACCGTTGCCCGCTGCAATGGCCAACGAGCACGCGCCTCTGCAACGATCTCTTCCAGGGCTTTTTCAGTCATGCCAGGGTAATGCTCCAACGACAGCGCGCTGACGTCATCCCCCAGATTGTGATTGCGTACCTTGCCGGTAAAGGTCACCACCGCGCCGTCATCATCACACTGTGCCAGCCACTGGTACTCTTCACCTACGCTAAAGGTTGCCTGGCCAACGCGGATACGAGTATTTTCCACTGTTAACCTCCTGTTACCGGTGGAAAGAAAGCCACTTCATCACCGGCTTGCAGCGGATGCTCTGCGGCCACCAGCGATTGGTTGACCGCCATCAGCAATTTACCGGATTCCAGCGCCAGCGCCCAACGCTCACCGCGTTCACACAACGATTTACGCAGCTCTTCCACCGTGAGGTACTGTGCCGGAACGCTCAGCGTACTGGTGCCTACCAGCTCACGCACCTGCGCGAAAAACAGAATAGTGATCATGATCCCACCTTAAAATCACCGGACTTGCCGCCGCTTTTCGCCAGCAGCCGCACCGGGCCAATTACCATATCCTTCTGCACCGCTTTGCACATGTCGTAGATGGTGAGCGCGGCCACCGAAGCGGCAGTCAACGCCTCCATTTCAACCCCGGTTTTACCGGTCAAACGGCAGCAGGTTTCGATACGCACACGGTTAAATTCCGGCTGCGCTTCGAGCTGTACTTCCACCTTGCTTAGCATCAACGGATGGCAAAGGGGGATCAGCTCCCAGGTGCGCTTCGCCGCTTGAATTCCGGCAATACGTGCTGTGGCGAATACGTCGCCTTTATGATGGCTGCCGTCGATAATCATCGCCAGCGTTGCCGCCTGCATTTCTACAAAGGCCTCGGCACGGGCTTCACGTACCGTCTCCGCTTTGGCAGAGACATCGACCATATGGGCCTCGCCAGCGGCGTTAATGTGGGTTAGCTGCGTCATGGATTATTTCTTCAAATGGGGTAAGAAGTTGCACGGGCGATGGCGCGCGTCCAACTGTTCTTCAATAATACGTTCCCAGGCGGTACGGCAGGCGCGGGTGGAGCCCGGCATGGCGAAGATCACCGTTTGGTTGGCAATACCGGCCAGGGCGCGGGATTGGAGGGTCGCGGTGCCGATCTCTTCGTATGACACCATGCGGAACAGTTCACCGAACCCTTCTACTTCACGGTCAAACAGCGGCAATAGCGCTTCTGGCGTATTGTCCCCGGAGGTAAAACCGGTGCCGCCGTTAATCAACACGGCCTGCACATCATCACTGGCAATCCATGCGGAAACCTGCGCACGGATCTGGTAAATATTGTCTTTGACCAGGGCGCGCGCCACCACCTGATGGCCGGTTTCCTGTACCGCTTCTTGTAGATATTGCCCGGAGGTATCTTCCGCTTCAGTGCGGCGATCCGAAACGGTCAGAATGGCAATCTTGGCCGCAATAAATTCACTGCTGGTTTGGCTCATTGTGTGTTGTGCTCCTAATTGTCGATGACCCCTCACCCTCTCCCATAGGGAGAGGGAACCGTTCGAGCTCGTATTAATCCTCTGGCGCTCCCCATTGCTACAGGAAATCGTATCAACCACCAAAAACGAAAAGTTCTACGTGAGACCGCTGTCACCCTCTCCTTTAGTGAGAGGGAACCGATCGAGTTAAAGCTAGCCACCGATAAACGATAAGTTCTGCGTGAGACCGCTATTGCCCTGATGCAGGAAGTGAGTCTGCTTTTTGGTTTGCAGCCCGCTATGAATACGCATTTTCAGCTGTTCCAACTGGCCGTCATCCGCCAGCAGATCGCGTAGGGTAATACCTTGCTCACCAAACAGGCACAGATGCAGATTGCCAATGGCGGAAACCCGCAGGCGGTTGCAACTGGCACAGAAATCTTTTTCGTACGGCATGATCAGCCCAATCTCGCCCTGATAATCCGGATGGCTGAATACCTGCGCCGGGCCATCGCTGCGGCCGCGGGCTTGGCGCTGCCAACCCTGCTGCTCCAACTGCAGGCGGATCACTTCGCCAGAAACGTGGTGCTTACGGAACAGATCGCTGCCATCGCCGGTTTCCATCAGTTCGATAAACCGCAGTTGAATTGGCCGATCCTTGATCCAGTTAAGGAAGCTGCCCAACTGCTGATGGTTGACATCACGCATCAGCACCGCATTCACCTTCACCTTGCTGTAACCGGCGGTAAAGGCGGCATCGATGCCCTCCATCACCTGGCGGAATTTGTCCTGGCCGGTGATGGCATGAAACTGGCGTGCATCGAGGCTGTCTACGCTGACGTTAATCGCCGTGAGGCCCGCATCGCGCCAGCTGGCCACATCACGCGCCAGACGGTAGCCGTTGGTAGTCACGGCCAAGGTACGGATCGCCAGGTTTTCGCGCACGGCGGCAATGATGTCGGTAAAATCGCGGCGTAAAGAGGGCTCACCGCCGGTCAGGCGTACCTTTTCGGTACCCAGTTCGGCGAAGGCACGGCTGACGCGCCGAATTTCGTCCAGAGAGAGGAAGGTCTTGGGGCTGCCGCTCGGTTTATAGCCATCCGGCAGACAGTAGGTGCAACGAAAGTTACACACGTCGGTGATCGATAGGCGCAAATAGTAGAATTTGCGCTCAAAAGCATCAATGAGTTGCGGCACCTGTAACACCTTCCAAATACGGGAGATGCGAGCGTTTCCACTCTGCACCCTGGTGGCTGACATCGCCACGGCCAGGATACCCTATCGCTCCAAAGAACAACGTAGGTATCAAGGCTAGGAGTTTTGATCCCATTCCCACTACCTCAAGTAGCCGGAACGAAACCGTGGTTTTCCTGAGAATTCTAGCGCTAAACAACCGCGATAGCCAATGTGGATTTACGATATATACTTGTGTATACAGCGTTTTCTCACCCTCTCAAGTCTTGAGAACCATAATAAACAACCGTTACGCCAGTGAATTGACCAGAATCACGCAAATCGCACTCTTTATCGCGTTTTTGTGTCAAATCCGCTACTTTATGCAGGCAGTCTACCTACCCTGAGTTAAGGAATTTTATGCGCAACCGTACCCTGGCCGATCTTGATCGCGTCGTGGCATTAGGTGGTGGTCATGGTCTTGGCCGTGTGATGTCTTCGCTGTCGTCGTTGGGTTCTCGCCTGACCGGCATTGTCACCACTACCGATAACGGCGGTTCTACCGGCCGCATCCGCCGTTCCGAAGGCGGCATTGCCTGGGGTGACACCCGTAATTGCCTCAATCAGCTGATTACTGAGCCTAGCGTCGCCTCGGCGATGTTTGAATACCGTTTTAGCGGCAACGGAGAACTGGCGGGGCATAACCTGGGCAATCTGATGCTGAAAGCCTTGGATCACCTGAGCGTGCGCCCGCTGGAGGCGATCAATCTGGTGCGTAGCCTGCTGAAGATCGACGCGGCACTGATCCCGATGTCGGAACAGCCGGTCGATCTGATGGCCCACGATCATGAAGGACACCAGGTCTACGGTGAAGTGAATATCGATCAACTGAGGATCATGCCGCAAGAGTTGCTGCTCTCTCCACCGGTACACGCCACCCGTGAAGCGGTTGAGGCAATCGCGCAGGCCAACCTGATCCTGATCGGGCCAGGCAGTTTTCTTACCAGCCTGATGCCATTGTTGCTGCTTGAGGATCTGACTCAGGCCCTGCGCCGCAGCAGCGCCAATATGGTGTATATCGGTAACCTGGGCCGCGAGCTGAGCGTTGCCGCAGCCGCACTGACGCTGCAAGATAAACTGGCGCTGCTTGAAGAGAAGATCGGTCGTAAAATGATTGACGCCGTGATCGTTGGCCCGGCGGTGGATGCCAGCGCAATACAGGATCGCATTGTGGTGCAACAACCACTGGAAGCCAGCGATATCCCGTATCGCCACGATCGTCAGCTATTACGCCAGGCGCTGGATACCGCGTTGGTGCAGCTAGCTAGCCGCGCTTAATCTTGACCGCGGAGCCAAGGATTATCGCTAACGCTGTCGATGTAGAGATCTTCTACCTGTTTGCGTGCCCACGGGGTGCGGCGCAAAAATTTGAGGCTGGATTTGATGCTCGGATCGCTGCTGAAACAGTTGATGCGAATACGCTCTGCCAGCCCGTTCCAGCCATATTGGGCTACCAGCTTGTTCAGCAGTTGCTCCAGCGTGATGCCGTGTAACGGATCTTTAGATGGGGTTGCAGTCATGACGGCTACTCGTCTCAATACTTGGGGCGCACACCTTAATCAGCAAACGGGCGTACGGCAAGAAAATTTACCGGGGCGTGCATACCACGCCCCTTAGATTCAGCGCAGTGCCGCTATGATAGCGCGATAAACTGCTCACGCAGCTGGTGGATTTCATCACGCACCGCAGCGGCCTGTTCAAACTCCAGATTCTGCGCATGAGAATACATCTGCGCCTCCAGCTCCTGGATTTTTTGTTCCAGCGCTTTGGGGGTGAGCAGCTTGTATTGCGCCGCACTCTCTGCCGCTTTGCCCTTTCCTTTGTGCTTGCCACGGCTGCTTGGTTGCCCAAGTTGCAGAATATCCGACACCTTCTTGTTCAGGCCCTTAGGCACGATACCGTTGGCTTCGTTATGCGCCTGCTGCTTGGCGCGGCGGCGTTCCGTTTCGCCGATCGCCTTGGCCATGGAATCGGTGATCCTGTCGCCATACAGGATTGCTTTGCCGTTGAGGTTACGTGCCGCTCGGCCAATGGTCTGGATCAGTGAACGCTCAGAACGCAGGAAGCCTTCTTTATCTGCGTCCAGGATCGCCACCAGCGACACCTCAGGCATGTCCAGGCCTTCCCTTAACAGGTTGATGCCGACCAGCACGTCAAACTCGCCAAGGCGCAAATCACGGATGATTTCGACACGTTCTACCGTATCGATGTCCGAGTGAAGATAACGTACCCGCTCCCCGTGCTCTTCCAGGTATTCCGTCAGGTCTTCTGCCATGCGTTTAGTCAGCGTGGTGACCAGTACGCGCTCGTTGATGACCACGCGCTTGCGGATCTCGGAAAGCAGATCGTCCACCTGAGTGGTGACCGGGCGCACTTCCACGATCGGATCCAGCAGGCCGGTTGGGCGCACTACCTGATCGATAATATCGCCGCCGGATTTCTCCAGCTCATATTTGCCCGGCGTAGCGGACACGTAGATGGTCTGCGGTGCCGCAGCGGCAAACTCTTCAAAACGCATCGGCCGGTTATCCAGCGCCGAAGGCAGACGGAAACCGTACTCTACCAGCGTCTCTTTACGTGAGCGGTCGCCTTTGAACATGCCGCCAATCTGCGGGATGGTAACGTGGGATTCATCCACCACTAACAATCCGTCTGCGGGCAGGTAGTCGAACAGAGTTGGCGGTGGCTCACCCTCACCGCGCCCGGAAAGATAGCGCGAGTAGTTTTCGATACCGGAGCAGTAACCCAACTCGTTCATCATTTCCAGATCGAACTGGGTACGCTGCGTCAAGCGCTGCTCTTCCAGCAGCTTGTTGTTTTCCAGCAGCACTTTGCGCCGATGGGCCAGTTCCACCTTGATCTCTTCCATTGCCTGCACGATACGTTCGCGCGGGGTGACGTAGTGAGATTTGGGGTAGATGGTAAAGCGTGGCACCACCTGCTCAATCTGGCCGGTTAGCGGATCGAACAGCGACAGGCGTTCGACCTCTTCGTCGAACAGCTCAACGCGCAGCGCCAGCTCATCCGATTCCGCCGGGAAAATGTCGATCACTTCGCCACGTACGCGGAAGGTGGCACGCTGGAAAGCCTGATCGTTGCGGGTATATTGCAGCTCGGCCAGACGGCGCAGGATCGAACGCTGATCGATGATCATGCCCTTGGTCAGGTGCAGCATCATTTTCAGGTACAGATCCGGATCGCCCAGACCGTAGATCGCGGAAACCGAAGCCACTACCACCACGTCACGCCGCTCAAGCAGCGCTTTGGTGGCCGACAGGCGCATCTGCTCAATATGTTCGTTTACCGAGGCATCTTTCTCGATAAAAGTATCGGAGCTAGGCACATAGGCTTCTGGCTGATAGTAATCGTAGTAGGAGACAAAATATTCCACCGCATTCTCGGGAAAGAACTCTTTCATCTCGCCATACAGCTGCGCCGCCAGGGTCTTGTTGGGCGCCAGCACCATGGTGGGCCGGTTGAGATCGGCGATCACATTGGCGATGGTAAAGGTTTTACCCGAGCCGGTTACCCCCAGCAGCGTTTGATGCGCCAGGCCGTCTTCCAGGCCCTCTTCCAGCTTTTGGATGGCTTGCGGCTGATCGCCGGCCGGTTTGAATTCGGAATGCAGTTTGAAATGTTTGCTCATATCCCCATCATCTTTCAGGTTTGCGGCCAGACGGTAGCGGCCTAATTATGGAAAGACCGGAAGATTTCCGCCAGTGCCCATGATACTGGATATAAAACCAGCTTCAAGCGGATTTACGCTATTACGGCCGTTAACGGGGCGCGAACGCACCGGCAAGGTGACAATACCATGACATTTTTATTGTCAATCACCCTGTTATCCCCAGAATGCGTTACAAATTAACTTTTGGCCCGGATTGCGCTGAAAAACCGCCCATCGGCACGTTATCGATATTCGTTGGCTTGATTTTAAATAACCTATTGATATTAAATGAATTTAATAAAAAGACGAGAATGCGGACAACCTGCGCACAACCCGCGCCCGCTCTCTGTTCACACTGCTTTTCTAAGTATAATGCACAAGGTTATCCACAGGAATAGTGGATAACTCTCACTACCCCATGGGGGGCGGGAGTTGTGGAAAGAACGCTTTTCCCAATGAAACGTCAACTGAGTCGGTTTTTTAGTTATTTTTTTACAATAATTCTGCTTTGGTTATGCCGATTAATGCTAAAAGCCGTGATAACGAAAACGCTCTTTTAGCTATTTTGCTTTTCAGGGGTTGCAAGTTGCGGCAACAACCTTTAGGGCTTGCACCAACAGCTTGCCATGCCGCACGGTAACGGTGCAAAAAACGCCCAAGTTAACCTTCTGGCCCTGGTAGAGCCCCACTGCGTACCGGGCCCAAACAGTTAACAAAACAATAACAAACCGTTTTTTTTGTTGCGCAACACCTGATGGCCTGGGAATTGCATTTCCTGGTTCGGGGGCGTTACCTTGCAGAAGAACCGGTAAATTCAGACTAAAACCGGCCGCAGCCAGCTCGGTTATCTTCGGCGAAAAGTTCATTGCATACCAAAAAGCCCCCCTAGAGCCGCCAAACGACCGTTAGCGGCCATTTTCCAATTTTTTAGCCTGAGCCGCGATTAGGGTAATCAGCACAGCATTTTCCACACCCGGGAGAGACACCGCTTGCGGCGGTCAACGTTATCCATACGTGAATATCGGTCTTGGAGGAAATGCCAAATGTTAAGCTTACGGGCGGTAAATCAATATTATGGACAACAGCATACGCTGTGGGATGTCAGCCTTGAGTTGCCTCGCGGGCAATGTACCTTGTTGCTTGGCCGCAATGGGGTGGGTAAAACCACGCTGATCAACTGCATCATGGGACACCTGCCGATCGTCAGCGGCAGTATGACCTGGCAGTTGGCAGATGAGCCACCGCAAAACCTGTTGCCACAGCCGGTAGAAAACCGGGCGTTACTGGGCATTGGTTACGTGCCACAAGGGCGACAAATATTTTCCCAACTGAGCGTAGAAGAAAACCTGCAGGTGGCCTTGCTGGCCGGGCGTGGCAAGGTCCGCCGTATGCCCGCCATCATTTACCAGTTGTTCCCCCGGCTGCAGGCGATGCGTATGCGCCGTGCGGGTGACCTTTGCCAAAGTGAGCAACAGCAGCTAGCCATAGGCCGCGCTCTGATGCTGGAGCCGGAACTGCTGATCCTGGATGAGCCAACCGCCGGTATGTCACCTTCCCTGGCGATGGAGATTGGCCAGGTGATCCGTAAGCTGAATCAGGAGTTGGGTATGACCATTTTACTGGTTGAGCACCAACTCCCTTTTGCCCGTCATCTGGCAGACCGCTTCTGTCTGATGGATAAAGGCCGTAACGTGGCCAATGGCACTCTGGGGCAACTGGATGAGGGATTGATTGATGCCTATCTGACGGTGTGAATCTGGCCCTTCCGTGGGCCATCTGGTCAAGGGTTCAGTCTGGTTAAATCGAGGTACTGTCCCAATGCCTGCTGTTCTACCTGCGGTAAATGTGGGATCTCGCCCAACAGGGGGGCAGGCAATAGGCGGCAAAGAGTGGCAAGGTACTCTTGATGGCGTTTTCCTGGCGGGGTAACGTCATTGGCGATCCAGCCTGCCAGGGTCAGGCCTGACTGTTGGATCGCCAGCGCAGTCAATAGAGCATGATTGATGCAGCCCAGCTTGATGCCCACCACCAGGATCACCGGCAGTTGCTCCTGCTGGACCCAGTCAGCAAAGGTTTCATGCTCAGAAAGCGGGGTGAACCAACCGCCTGCGCCCTCTACCAACAGCCAATCTGCTTGCTGTTCAAGATGGCGTAAACCGGCGGAAAGCCGCGCCAACGAGATAGGTCGCCCTTCGGCCTGGCTGACAATATGCGGCGAGGTCGGTTCGGCAAAGGTGTAAGGGTTCACTACGGCGTAATCCAGCGCTACGCTGCTGTTTCTCTGTAGCGCCAGCGCATCGCCGTTGCGTAGCCCTTCATCGGTCATCTCACTGCCTGACGCTACCGGTTTATAACCAGCACAGCGCCACCCCGCCTCGCAGGCGGCTTGTAACAAGGCACTGCTGGCCACGGTTTTGCCCACTTCGGTGTCGGTTCCGGTGACGAACCAGCGCTTAATCACGATAAATCACTCCATAAACCAGATGATAACTGAGAGGAAACTGCCCGTCCCGGCAAGGGTAAGCTGCCTGCAACGCGGCAAGCCGCTGGCGGGAAAGCAGGCCAGCTTCACGGCCTTGATGTAGATGAGTCGCGCCGATGCCCTTTAGCGATCGCATCAGCGTCATCACGTCGGGATAATTGAGCGTTTGCCAATCTGCCGTAAGTTGGTGCCGGTAGGGATGACAGGCGGCGGCGATCTGAGTTGGGGGCAGGAAGTCATTCACATGACGTTCGCCATCGACTTGCTGCCAGGCGTCGCCTAACTCGTGTAAAGCCCCCTGAGCCAAAGTAGAAAACAGGATCAGCCCACCGGGCCGCGTCACCCGATACAACTCAGCCAGCGCCAGGGGCAAAACGCTGCACCACTGCACCACCAGGCTGCTAAAACAGATATCCACCGAGGAGATCGGCAAAGGAATGTGTTCGATATCCCCCAGCAGATAGCGATCCGCCGCTTGCTGCTGGCGGGCAAATGCCAGCATGCCCGGTGCCAGATCCAGCGCGCTGACCTGCTTGCCCAGCTCACGCCAACGGCGGCTGAAATAGCCCGTGCCGCAACCGGCATCCAATACCTGTTGGCCTGGATGAGACAGCCCCATCCCCAGTAAGCGTTCACCAACCTGCCGTTGCAGCACCGCTGCGGTATCGTAGCTCGCCGCTGCCCGGCTGAAGGCGGCGGCTACCGCCTGTTTGTTCACCGTATCAATGGCAGA
This sequence comes from Serratia sp. (in: enterobacteria), assembly GCF_046715635.1. GTDB lineage: Bacteria > Pseudomonadota > Gammaproteobacteria > Enterobacterales > Enterobacteriaceae > Chania. The sequence continues at coordinate 4,186 of NZ_JBKJYW010000039.1, read as the reverse complement.
CGTCATGCAGTACCTCCAGCAAGCGATCGATATCCTGTGGCTGGTGTGCAGCGGTGAGCGTAATGCGTAACCGCGCGCCCCCCGGTGGCACCGTCGGTGGACGGATGGCGCTAACCCACAACCCCTGCTCTCGCAGCCGCTGCGCCAAATCCAGCGCCTGTTGGTTATCCCCCACCAACAACGGTTGGATAGCGGTATCCGACGCGCTTAACGTTAGCGGCAGGCCCGCCACTCCGGCACGAAAATGCTGGATGTGTTTTTGCAACCGACCACGTAGCTCGTCCCCTTGCTGAATACAGCCTAACGCCGCCTGCAAGGTACAGGCTTGAGCGGGTGGCATCGCGGTGCTGTAAATCAGATGGCGGGCGAATTGCAGCAGATATTCCGCCAACGGTTCATCGCAGAGGATCGCCGCGCCGCTGACGCCGAATGCCTTGCCAAAGGTCACGACCAGCACCTCTGGGCGCACACCTTGCTGCCAGCAACTACCGCGCCCTTGCTCGCCACGCACGCCAATGCCGTGTGCATCATCTACCATCAGCCAGGCACCGGCCTGCTGCGTTAACCGATGCAACTCGGCCAACGGAGCGCTATCACCGTCCATGCTAAAAACGCCTTCGGTGATCGCCAACTGTTGGCCCGCACACTCTTTTTGCAGCAAGATCTCCAATGCCTGGGGCTGGTTATGCCGAAAACGCCGCAGCTGCGCCGGTGAGTGAGTGGCCGCTTCCAATAAGGAGGCGTGGCTGAGCTTATCCGCCAGAATGCGATCGTCAGCCTGTATCAGGGCAGCGAGCAATGCCTGATTAGCCGCATAGCCGGAGATAAACAGCAACGCACGCGGGTAGCCGAGCCACTCTGCCAGCTGCTGCTCCAGCTCATGATGAGCATGGCAAAAACCGGTAACGTGGCCAGAACCGCCGCTGCCAACGCCGTAGCGCTGCGCCCCCTGCTGCCAGGCGGCGATCACCTCAGGGTGTTGGCTCAGGCCCAGATAGTCGTTGCCGGAAAAATTCACATAGCGCTGGCCGTCGAGTTGCAGATAGCGGCCATTACCCCCTTGATTCACCTGCCGCTGACGATAAGCAGCAGCCCCGCGCCGCTCCTCCAACGCCTGTGCGATCCGTTGCTGCCAGCTCATTACAGCGCCGCGTTGTAGAATTCAGCGGTATCGGCGTGCAGCAACTGCTCGGTCAGCACCTGCTGCTGCTGATTGTCACCCTGTTCGGTGGCGGTTTGCTGCGGATTCAGGCCCAGCTTGCGGAACAGTTGCAGATCCTTATCCTCTTCCGGGTTAGGCGTGGTCAGCAATTTGCAGCCATAGAAGATGGAGTTGGCCCCGGCCATAAAGCACATCGCCTGGGTCTGCTCGCTCATCTGTTCACGACCTGCCGACAGGCGGACGTAGGATGTCGGCATCATGATGCGGGCAATGGCAATGGTGCGGATAAAGTCAAATGGATCGACGTCATCATTATCCGCCAACGGCGTGCCTTTCACCTTCACCAGCATATTGATCGGCACGCTCTCCGGCGGCTTGGGCAGATTGGCCAGTTGCACCAACAACCCGGCGCGATCACGCACCGTTTCGCCCAGCCCGACAATCCCACCGGAGCAGACTTTGATCCCGGCGTTACGCACCTTATCCAAGGTATCCAGGCGTTCCTGATAGCTGCGGGTGGTGATGATGTTGCCGTAGAATTCCGGCGAGGTATCCAGGTTATGGTTGTAATAATCCAGCCCCGCTTCGGCCAGCCGTTCCGCCTGCGCACCATCCAGCGTGCCCAGCGTCATGCAGGTTTCCATCCCCATCGCCTTGACGCCCTGCACCATCTGTTGCAGATAAGGCATATCGCGCTCGTGCGGGTTTTTCCAGGCGGCTCCCATACAGAAACGGCTCGAGCCGGCCGCTTTGGCCTTGCGCGCCGATTCCAGCACCTGTTCCACCTGCATCAGCCGTTCGGATTCCAGGCCGGTTTTATAACGCGAACTTTGCGGGCAGTACTTACAGTCTTCCGGGCAGGCACCGGTTTTGATCGACAGCAGCGTGCTAACCTGCACCTGTTGCGGATCAAAATGTTGGCGGTGAACGGTTTGTGCTTCGAACAGCAGTTCGAGTAGGGGTTTATCAAACAGGGCCTGGGCTTGCCCCACTGTCCAATGAATGCGGTCGGCCATTTACGGCGTCTCCAAAAGGGAAAAAAGTGTCGTCAGTGTAGAGTTTGCGATTATACTGTCAACCATTCTGTAAAAATTTGGTTTACTATTAATGTCTGTCTCTCCCTGCGATATCGAATTCGATCGACGCCACATCTGGCACCCGTACACCTCCATGACCCAGCCCTTGCCTTGCTATCCGGTGGTGTCCGCCAGCGGCGTCGAGCTGCAACTGGATGATGGCCGCCTGCTGGTGGATGGCATGTCTTCCTGGTGGGCGGCGATCCACGGTTACAATCATCCGCAACTGAATCAGGCAGCCGTGCAGCAGTTGGAGAAAATGTCGCACGTGATGTTCGGTGGCATTACCCATCCCGCCGCAATCGAACTGTGCCGCAAGCTGGTAGCAATGACGCCGGAAGCTTTGCAGTGCGTATTCCTGGCAGATTCTGGATCGGTGGCGGTGGAGGTGGCGTTAAAGATGGCGCTGCAATATTGGCAGGCCCGTGGCGAACGGCGGCAACGTATTCTGACCTTACGCCATGGCTATCACGGCGATACCTTTGGCGCGATGTCGGTTTGCGATCCAGACAACTCCATGCACAGTCTGTATCAGGGCTATCTGGCTGCACACCTGTTTGCTACCGCGCCTCAATGTCGTTTTGACCAGCCTTGGGACGAACAGGATATTGTTCCGTTTGCCGAGCTACTGGAGCAGCACGCCGGGGAAATTGCCGCCGTGATCCTGGAGCCGGTGGTGCAAGGGGCTGGTGGCATGCGTATCTATCACCCAACCTATCTGCAACGCGTGCGGGAACTGTGCGATCGCCACCAGATCCTGCTGATTGCCGACGAGATTGCCACCGGTTTTGGCCGCACCGGCAAACTGTTTGCCTGCGAACATGCCGACGTGGTGCCGGATATTCTTTGCCTGGGCAAAGCGCTAACCGGTGGCTATATGACCCTTTCCGCCACCCTGACTACGCGCCGCATAGCTGAAACGATCAGTAACGGGGCCGCTGGCTGCTTTATGCATGGGCCAACCTTTATGGGCAACCCGCTGGCCTGTGCCGTCGCCTGCGCCAGCCTGTCCTTGCTGGAGGAGAATCGCTGGCAACATCAGGTAGCCGTCATTGAAACACAGCTTAAACAGCAGTTGTTACCACTGGTAGCATCATCCAAGGTGGCCGACGTGCGGGTGCTTGGGGCGATTGGCGTGGTGGAGATGCATCAACCGGTGGATGTGGCGTTACTGCAACGTGGATTTGTCGAACGCGGCGTATGGATCCGGCCCTTCGGTAAACTGATCTACCTGATGCCGCCTTATATCATTACGCCGGAACAACTCACTCAGCTGACGGCGGCGATTGCTGCTGCGGTGGAGTAACGGTTTTAAGGTTGTATTGTGGCGGCAAACCGATCTAGCTTAGGGGTTCGGTATTTTAGACAACTGGGAGTCATTATGGCTTTTCGTTTGTACAGCAACGATCTGCAAGACGGTACAAAAATGCCTGAGCGGCAGGTATTTAACGGCATGGGCTACCACGGGGATAACCTCTCTCCTCATCTGGCCTGGGAAGATGCACCAGCAGGCACCAAGAGCTTTGCCATCACGGTTTACGATCCCGATGCCCCTACCGGCTCCGGCTGGTGGCACTGGGTCGTCGCCAATATTCCGGCAAGCGTGCATGAACTGCCACAAGGTGCGGGTTCCGGCAAACCGGGTCTACCGGCTGGCGCAGTGCAAACCCGTACCGATTTCGGTAAGGCCGGTTACGGTGGCGCGGCTCCGCCGCAGGGGGAAAGCCATCGTTATCAGTTCACCGTGCATGCGTTGGACGTGGAAAGCATTCCAGTGGACGCAGAGGCAAGCGGCGCAATGGTCGGTTTTAACATCCACTTCCATAGCCTTGGCAAAGCAACGTTGACGGTAAAATACAGCTAAGAAACGTTGAGGGGCGCAGCGCGTCGGCCCCCTTTTTAACCGCATATTTTTCCAGCCCGCCCACCCACATAGGGCGGTTTCCAA
>NZ_JBKJYW010000038.1:0-10653 GCF_046715635.1 Serratia sp. (in: enterobacteria) | reverse complement strand
TAGAAATCGACGTTCGGGTACAGTTTCTTCTCGATGAAGTACGGGTCGTTCAACGCGATGTGTTCCAGCTCCATCGCGACCTGCAGCAGGTTGTCGTCTTTCTTGTTCAGTTCTTTCAGCACTTCGTGACAGGTTTCACGCATCACGGTGGCGCGTGGATCGTAGTTTTTGTACACGCGGTGGCCAAAGCCCATCAGACGGAACGAGTCATTCTTGTCTTTGGCGCGCTTGATGAACTCAGGGATGTGCTCAACGGTTTTGATCTCTTCGAGCATCTTCAGTGCTGCTTCGTTGGCACCGCCGTGCGCTGGCCCCCACAGGGAAGCGATACCGGCCGCGATACAGGCAAACGGGTTGGCACCGGATGAACCGGCGGTACGCACGGTAGAGGTGGACGCGTTCTGCTCATGGTCGGCATGCAGGATCAGAATACGGTCCATGGCGCGTTCCAGCACCGGGTTTACCACATACTCTTCGCAAGGTGTAGCAAACATCATGCGCAGGAAGTTACCGGCGTAGGACAGGTCGTTGCGTGGGTAAACAAACGGCTGGCCGAGAGAATACTTGTAACACATCGCTGCCACGGTAGGCATTTTGGACAGCAGGCGGAACGCGGTGATTTCACGGTGACGCTCATTGTTGACGTCCAGCGCATCGTGATAGAACGCAGCCAGGGCACCGGTCACGCCGCACAGCACCGCCATTGGGTGTGAGTCGCGGCGGAAACCACGGAACAGATGGGTGATCTGGTCGTGGATCATGGTGTGACGGGTTACCGTGGTTTTGAAGGTTTCAAACTCTTCAGCGCTCGGGGTTTCGCCGTACAGCAGGATGTAGCACACCTCCAGGTAGGAGGACTCTTTTGCCAACTGCTCAATTGGGAAGCCGCGGTGCAGTAGAATACCTTTGTCGCCGTCGATGAACGTGATTTTGGATTCACAGGAAGCGGTGGAGGTAAAGCCGGGATCAAATGTGAAATAACCTTTGGAGCCCAGGGCGCGTACGTCAATAACATCAGGGCCCAGTGTAGGTGTGAGCACGCCCAGTTCGATCGGAGCTTCGCCGTTGTTGATGCTTAGCGTCGCTTTCTTATCAGTCATTTACAGTCTCCTTAACGCCTTATTTTAAAAACCTCTAACAACTGAAATACCTTAAATCTCCGCAGGTTGCCCGCAGTAAAGTCGAGCGAACGCTAACTCTGTGAGCGACAGCGCATTTGCGCCGGTAGGGGACAGAGTGCGAACCAGGCGAACAAGACGGGTTAGCAGCCGTTAACGATTCATCGGGATTCGTTATTTTCTTTTAATCATTACCTACGATCTGTTTGGAATTTTAACCACATACACTATCGCTACACTGTTGCATAACTTGTGCTTAGGGGGAAGTGTATCCGGTGACCGCTAGTGCATCATAGGGTTGATTGCTACCCTATTTGTAATGGAAATGTTGATCTCTTGTCAAATCAGATAATTAATTTAGTGCTAAATGTAATAATCGTGATCCAAATCACTGTTCTGGGGAAATGTGACCAAAGGGATTGTATGGGAATTGTAATAAGAATGTGAACCTCCTATACTGCCGCCAGGTCTCCGGATTACCCTGAAGTAGGAGCACCCAGCGTTATCACTACGCGCCGTTTAAGCACTAGGATGTCGATGTTTGAGCGCGTGAGGTGTAAGAGTGAAAACTCTTGGACGCTGTCTGATCCCCACCCAGGCCCGGAGGAAGGAAAATAATAAGAGCTGTGTGGGCAAAACCGTGAAAAAACAAAGACCTGTCAATCTGGATCTGCAAACGATCCGGTTTCCTGTAACTGCGATAGCGTCCATCTTACACCGAGTCTCTGGCGTAATTACTTTCGTTGCCGTGGGCATTCTCCTCTGGCTGCTGGGTATCTCTCTTTCTTCTCAAGAGGGCTTCCTGCACGCTGCCGCCATCATGAATAGCTTCTTCGTGAAATTCATTTTCTGGGGGATCCTCACCGCGTTGGCCTATCACATTTGCGGTGGCGTTCGTCACTTGTTAATGGATTTTGGCTATATCGAAGAGAGTTTAGCCGCAGGTACCCGTTCTGCCCAGGTGGCGTTCGGTCTGACCGTCGTGCTGTCAATTCTGGCTGGAGTCCTCGTATGGTAAGCAACGTTTCTGCATTAGGACGTAACGGCGTACACGACTGGTTGTTACTGCGTGCTTCCGCTATCGTCATCACCCTGTATGTTCTCTATATCCTGGGCTTCGTGGTTACGGCTCCGGACATCACCTATGAAATCTGGCGCGGCTTCTTCGCCACCTCCATTACGAAGGTATTCACCTTGCTGACATTGTTATCGATCCTGGTTCACGCCTGGGTGGGTATGTGGCAGGTGCTGACGGACTATATCAAGCCACTGGCGTTACGCCTGGTGCTGCAACTGGCGATTGTCGTCACGTTGCTGGTCTATTTACTGTACGGAACAATCGTAGTGTGGGGTGCTTAAATGAAACTGCCAGTCAGAGAGTTTGATGCAGTTGTTATCGGTGCTGGTGGCGCAGGTATGCGCGCGGCGCTGCAGATTTCCCAGGCGGGCTCAACCTGTGCCCTGCTTTCCAAAGTATTCCCGACCCGTTCCCATACCGTGTCTGCACAAGGCGGCATTACCGTAGCCTTGGGCAATAACCACGAAGACAACTGGGAATGGCATATGTACGACACGGTGAAAGGTTCCGACTATATCGGTGACCAGGACGCCATTGAGTATATGTGTAAAACCGGCCCGGAAGCGATTCTGGAGCTGGAACACATGGGCCTGCCGTTCTCCCGTCTGGACGATGGCCGCATTTATCAGCGCCCGTTTGGCGGCCAGTCACTGAACTTTGGTGGCGAGCAGGCGGCCCGTACCGCTGCGGCGGCAGACCGTACCGGTCACGCGTTGTTGCACACCCTTTATCAGCAGAACCTGAAAAACCACACCACCATCTTCTCCGAGTGGTATGCGCTGGATCTGGTGAAAAACCAGGACGGTGCGGTAGTGGGTACCACTGCTATCTGTATCGAAACCGGTGAAGTGGTGTACTTCAAGGCCAAGGCGACCATTCTGGCTACCGGCGGGGCAGGCCGTATTTACCAATCCACCACCAACGCCCACATCAATACCGGTGACGGTGTCGGTATGGCCCTGCGTGCCGGTGTACCGGTGCAGGATATGGAAATGTGGCAGTTCCACCCAACCGGTATTGCCGGGGCAGGCGTACTGGTCACAGAAGGTTGTCGTGGTGAAGGTGGTTACCTGCTGAACAAACATGGCGAACGTTTCATGGAACGTTATGCGCCAAATGCCAAAGATCTGGCGGGCCGTGACGTAGTGGCGCGTTCGATCATGATTGAGATCCGTGAAGGCCGCGGCTGTGATGGTCCTTGGGGCCCACATGCCAAGCTGAAACTGGATCACCTGGGCAAAGAAGTGCTGGAGTCCCGCCTGCCGGGTATTCTGGAGCTGTCCCGTACCTTCGCTCACGTCGATCCGGTGAAAGAACCGATCCCGGTTATTCCTACCTGCCACTATATGATGGGCGGTATTCCGACCAAAGTGACCGGCCAGGCGCTGACCGTGAACGAGAAAGGCGAAGACGTGGTGATCCCGGGTCTGTTCGCGGTAGGCGAAATTGCCTGCGTATCGGTACACGGTGCCAACCGTCTGGGTGGCAACTCGCTGCTGGATCTGGTGGTGTTTGGTCGTTCTGCCGGTATGCACCTGCAAGAGTCGTTGGCAGAGCAGGGTGAAAGCCGTGACGCCAGCGAATCGGACGTCGAAGCTTCACTGGATCGTCTGAACCGTTGGAACAACACCCGTTCTGGTGAAGATCCGGTGGAGATCCGTAAGGCACTGCAATCCTGTATGCAGCATAACTTCTCGGTGTTCCGCGAAGGTGATGCGATGGCGAAAGGGTTGGAAGAGTTGAAAGTGATCCGTGAACGTCTGAAGAACGCCCGCCTGGATGATACCTCCAGCGAATTCAACACCCAGCGCATCGAATGCCTGGAGTTGGATAACCTGATGGAGACCGCGTATTCCACCGCCGTGTCGGCCAACTACCGTACCGAGAGCCGTGGCGCGCATAGCCGCTTCGACTACCCGGAGCGTGACGATGCCAACTGGCTGTGCCATTCGCTGTATCTGCCGCAATCGGAAAGCATGACGCGTCGTGAAGTGAACATGCAACCGAAGCTGCGCGCGGCATTCCCGCCGAAAGTGCGTTCTTACTAATTGCGGAGCTCGATTGATGAAACTTGAATTCTCTATCTATCGCTACAATCCGGATGTCGATAGCGCCCCGCATATGCAGGACTACAGCCTGGAAGCGGAAGAAGGCCGTGACATGATGCTGTTGGATGCGTTGATCCAACTGAAAGAAAAGGACCCGACCTTATCTTTCCGCCGCTCTTGCCGTGAAGGCGTGTGCGGTTCAGACGGCATCAATATGAACGGTAAAAACGGTCTGGCCTGTATCACCCCGGTCTCGTCGTTGCGTAAAGGCAACAACAAGATTGTGATCCGCCCGCTGCCGGGGTTACCGGTGGTGCGCGATCTGGTGGTGGATATGGGGCAGTTCTATACCCAGTATGAAAAGATTAAGCCGTTCTTGATTAATGATGGCAAGAATCCTCCGGCGCGTGAGCACCTGCAAACGCCGGATCAGCGGGAAAAACTGGATGGATTGTACGAATGTATTCTCTGTGCCTGTTGCTCCACCTCTTGCCCATCGTTCTGGTGGAATCCTGATAAATTTGTTGGCCCGGCCGGTTTGTTGGCGGCGTACCGCTTCCTGATCGACAGCCGTGATACGGAAACTGAAGCACGACTGGACTCCCTGAACGACGCTTTCAGTGTTTTCCGCTGCCATAGCATTATGAATTGTGTCAGTGTATGTCCTAAGGGCTTGAATCCGACCCGTGCAATTGGTCATATCAAGTCTATGCTGCTGCAACGCGGCGCATAAACGGGACGAGATGCTGCGCCGGGGGCTTTACCGGCGCACATCCCAAGAGGGGATCTCTAAAAACTGACCCGTGATTGTGGTTAAAGGCAATCAGGTTTGTCCCGCCGGTTTTTAGAGGTTCCTTGTAAGGGGCCGCAAGGTCCAAAACAGAACGTGCATTTAAACTTATAGGTTTTTTACCCTATGAATTTCAAGTTACAGTCAGGCGCCTAGCTAGCTCATCCCCAGGAGCTTACTTGAGTAAGTGACTGGGGTGAGATAGTGCAGGTAACAACGCTGTAGCTTGAAAGGCGACGGGTATAAGCACGTCTAGTGAACCGTTAAGCGTACCATTACGGTAATTATGTTAACCACGGCGAAAACTGAAGCTTTAAAGCTTAAGGGATCAAAATGCAGAACGGCGCAATGAAGGCCTGGCTGGATTCCTCCTATCTGGCGGGCGCGAACCAGTCCTACATAGAGCAGCTCTATGAAGACTTTTTAACCGATCCGAGCTCCGTTGAAGATAGTTGGCGTTCCATTTTCCAGCAACTACCAACTGCGGGTGTCAAACCCGATCAGCTCCACTCCCAAACGCGAGATTACTTCCGCCGCCTGGCGAAAGATTCTGCTCGTTATAACACCACCATCAACGATCCTGAAACCGATGCCAAGCAGGTCAAGGTATTGCAGCTGATCAACGCCTTCCGCTTCCGTGGGCATCAGCACGCTAACCTTGACCCATTGGATCTGTGGAAACAGGAGCGCGTTCCCGATCTCGATCCGGCGTATCACAACCTGACCGAAGCCGACTTCCAGGAAACCTTCAACGTGGGTTCTTTTGCCATCGGCAAAGAAACCATGAAGCTGAGCGATCTGTTTGCTGCGCTGAAGCAGACCTACTGCGGTTCGATCGGTGCCGAGTATATGCACATCACCAACACCGAAGAGAAACGCTGGATCCAGCAGCGCATTGAATCGGTCGCGGGGCGTGCCAGCTTCACCACCGATGAGAAACGCCGTTTCCTGAGTGAACTGACGGCGGCCGAAGGGCTGGAGCGCTATCTGGGTGCAAAATTCCCTGGAGCCAAACGCTTCTCGCTGGAAGGTGGCGACGCGTTGGTGCCGATGCTGAAAGAAATGGTGCGTCACGCGGGCAAGAACGGCACGCGTGAAGTGGTGCTGGGTATGGCCCACCGTGGCCGTCTGAACGTGCTGATCAACGTGCTGGGTAAAAAACCGGCCGATCTGTTCGATGAGTTTGCCGGCAAGCATAAAGAACATCTGGGCACCGGTGACGTGAAATATCACCAGGGCTTCTCTTCCGACGTGGAAACCGAAGGCGGCATGGTTCACCTGGCGCTGGCGTTTAACCCATCGCACCTGGAAATCGTCAGCCCGGTCGTCATGGGGTCTGTACGTGCCCGCCGCGACCGCCTGGACGAAGCGCGCAGCAACATGGTGCTGCCAATCACCATTCACGGTGACGCGGCAATCACCGGGCAGGGCGTCGTTCAGGAAACCCTGAACATGTCGCAGGCTCGCGGTTATGAAGTTGGCGGCACGGTGCGTATCGTCATCAACAATCAGGTTGGCTTCACTACCTCCAACCCGTTGGATGCGCGTTCCACCCAATACTGTACCGATATCGCCAAGATGGTGCAGTCCCCGATCTTCCACGTGAACGCCGACGATCCGGAAGCGGTAGCCTTTGTTACCCGCCTGGCGTTGGATTTCCGTAACACCTTTAAACGTGACGTGATGATCGATCTGGTCTGCTACCGTCGCCATGGGCATAACGAGGCCGATGAGCCAAGTGCTACCCAACCGGTGATGTACCAGAAGATCAAGAAACACCCAACGCCACGCAAACTCTACGCTGACGTGCTGACCGAACAGAAGGTTGCCAGCCTGGAAGATGCCACGGAAATGGTCAACCTGTATCGCGATGCTCTCGATCGCGGTGACTGCGTGGTTGAAGAGTGGCGTCCGATGAATCTGCACTCCTTCACCTGGTCGCCATACCTGAACCATGAATGGGACGAAGAGTACCCAAGCAAAGTTGAGATGAAGCGTCTGCAGGAACTGGCTCGCCGCATCAGCAGCGTACCGGAAGCGATCGAAATGCAGTCGCGCGTAGCGAAAATCTACGGCGATCGTGCCGAGATGGCCGCAGGCAACAAAGCGTTCGACTGGGGCGCAGCGGAAACACTGGCTTACGCCACCATGGCTGATGAAGGCATCCCAATCCGTATTTCCGGTGAAGATGCTGGCCGTGGCACCTTCTTCCACCGCCATGCGGTGGTGCACAACCAGAAAAATGGTTCCGTCTATGTCCCGCTGGCTAATATCCACAGTGGCCAGGGCGAATTCAAAGTCTGGGACTCGGTGCTGTCTGAAGAAGCCGTTCTGGCATTCGAATATGGCTACGCCACCGCAGAGCCGCGCACCCTGACTATCTGGGAAGCGCAGTTTGGTGACTTTGCCAACGGTGCTCAGGTGGTGATCGACCAGTTCATCAGCTCCGGTGAGCAGAAATGGGGCCGCATGTGTGGCCTGGTGATGCTGCTGCCGCACGGTTACGAAGGCCAGGGCCCAGAGCACTCCTCTGCGCGTCTGGAACGTTACCTGCAACTGTGTGCAGAACAGAACATGCAGGTGTGCATTCCGTCTACCCCGGCACAGGTCTACCATATGCTGCGCCGTCAGGCGTTGCGCGGTATGCGCCGTCCGCTGGTGGTGATGTCACCGAAGTCCTTGCTGCGTCATCCGCTGGCAGTCTCTTCCCTGGAAGAACTGGCAAACGGCACCTTCCAACCAGCCATCGGCGAAATTGACGAGCTGGATGCCAAAGCGGTAAAACGCGTAGTACTGTGTTCTGGTAAGGTTTATTACGATCTGCTGGAACAGCGCCGCAAGAACGACCAGAAAGACGTGGCCATCGTACGTATCGAGCAGCTGTATCCGTTCCCGCATCAGGCCGTTCAGGCGGTATTGGAACAGTATGCCCACGTGCATGATTTCGTCTGGTGTCAGGAAGAGCCGCTTAACCAGGGCGCCTGGTATTGCAGCCAACACAATTTCCGTGAAGTGATCCCGTTTGGGGCCTCTTTACGTTACGCAGGACGTCCAGCCTCTGCCTCTCCGGCGGTGGGTTATATGTCCGTACACCAGAAGCAGCAACAGGCTCTGGTGAATGACGCGCTGAATATTGAAGAAAAAATTTAAAGGAAAGCTAATGAGTAGCGTAGATATTCTGGTTCCTGACCTCCCTGAATCCGTTGCCGATGCGACCGTCGCCACCTGGCATAAAAAACCGGGTGACACCGTTCAGCGTGACGAAGTGCTGGTTGAAATTGAAACCGACAAAGTAGTATTGGAAGTGCCAGCCAGTGAAGCCGGTGTACTGGAAGCGATCCTGGAAGACGAAGGCGCAACCGTGACTTCACGTCAGCTTCTCGGGCGTATCCGTCAGGGTGACAGCTCTGGCAAGCCGACCGAAGCGAAAGCTCAGAGCGTTGAATCAACTCCGGCACAGCGTGCAACCGCCAGCCTGGAAGAAGAGAACAACGACGCACTCAGCCCGGCGATCCGCCGCCTGATTGCCGAACACGATCTCGATGCTGCCGCCATCAAAGGCAGCGGCGTAGGTGGCCGTATCACGCGTGAAGACGTGGAAGCGCACCTGGCTGCCAGCAAGAAAGCGGCACCGGCAGCAGCCCCAGCGGCGGCACCTCAGCCAGCCTTGGGCGGCCGTAGCGAAAAACGTGTTCCAATGACCCGACTGCGCAAACGCGTGGCCGAGCGCCTGTTGGAAGCGAAGAACAGCACCGCGATGTTGACCACCTTCAACGAAATCAACATGCAGCCGATCATGGATCTGCGCAAGCAGTACGGTGAAGCCTTCGAAAAACGCCACGGTGTCCGTCTGGGCTTTATGTCCTTCTACATCAAAGCGGTAGTCGAAGCGCTGAAACGCTTCCCGGAAGTGAACGCCTCTATCGACGGTAGCGACGTGGTTTACCACAACTACTTCGATATCAGCATTGCGGTATCGACCCCGCGCGGCCTGGTTACCCCGGTACTGCGTGACGTCGACTCCATGAGCATGGCGGACATCGAGAAGAAAATCAAAGAGCTGGCGATCAAAGGCCGTGACGGCAAATTGACCGTGGAAGAGCTGATCGGCGGTAACTTCACCATTACCAACGGCGGCGTCTTCGGTTCATTGATGTCTACCCCGATCATCAACCCACCGCAGAGCGCCATCCTGGGTATGCACGCTATCAAGGATCGCCCAATGGCGGTCAATGGTCAGGTCGTGATCCAGCCGATGATGTATCTGGCTCTGTCTTACGATCATCGTCTGATCGATGGCAAAGAGTCGGTGAGTTATCTGGTGACGGTGAAAGACATGCTGGAAGATCCGGCTCGTCTGCTGCTGGACGTTTAATCCCTGCAAGGGCGCGGTTTTTACCGCGCCCACACCCTGTGCTATGTGGCCGATAAGTCATGCGGAATACCGCGAAAGTGACCCGGCTAAAACTTTCTGACCTGAATGGATAGAACATCATGAATTTACACGAATATCAGGCAAAACAGCTGTTTGCTCGGTATGGCATGCCAGCACCAACCGGTTACGCCTGTACCACTCCGCGTGAAGCAGAAGAAGCCGCATCTAAAATCGGCTCCGGCCCGTGGGTGGTAAAATGTCAGGTTCATGCTGGCGGCCGTGGTAAAGCTGGTGGCGTTAAAGTCGTTAACAGCAAAGAAGATATCCGTGCTTTTGCCGAAGCCTGGCTGGGCAAACGCCTGGTGACCTACCAGACCGATGCGCTGGGCCAGCCGGTTCACCAGATCCTGGTAGAAGCGGCCACCGACATCGACAAAGAGCTGTATCTGGGGGCGGTAGTTGACCGTGCCAGCCGTCGCGTAGTGTTTATGGCTTCCACCGAAGGCGGCGTTGAAATTGAGAAAGTTGCGGAAGAGACCCCGGAGCTGATCCACAAAATGACCATCGACCCGCTGGCTGGCCCGCAGCCTTACCAAGGTCGTGAGCTGGCCTTCAAACTGGGCCTTACTGGTAAGCAAGTCAGCCAGTTCGCCAAGATCTTCATGGGCCTGGCGACATTGTTCCTGGAGCGCGATCTGGCGATGGTTGAGATCAACCCGTTGGTGATCACCAAGCAGGGCGATCTGGTATGCCTGGACGGTAAATTGGGCGCTGATGGCAACGCATTGTTCCGCCAACCTGAACTGCGTGAAATGCGTGACCCTTCTCAGGAAGATGAACGTGAATCTCGCGCTGCACAATGGGAACTGAACTACGTTGCGCTTGATGGCAATATCGGTTGCATGGTGAACGGTGCCGGTTTGGCCATGGGTACCATGGACATCGTGAAATTGCATGGTGGCGAACCAGCCAACTTCCTGGACGTGGGCGGTGGTGCAACCAAAGAGCGCGTAACCGAAGCCTTCAAAATCATCCTGTCTGATGACAAAGTGAAAGCGGTTCTGGTCAATATTTTCGGTGGTATCGTGCGCTGCGACCTGATCGCTGACGGTATCATCGGCGCCGTAGCCGAAGTGGGCGTTAACGTCCCGGTGGTGGTGCGTCTGGAAGGGAACAATGCCGAACTGGGCGCCAAGAAACTGGCGGACAGCGGTCTGAATATCATTGCTGCGACCAGCCTGACT
>NZ_JBKJYW010000037.1:0-3597 GCF_046715635.1 Serratia sp. (in: enterobacteria) | reverse complement strand
TTCATCGCCGCCAACAGCTTGCGTTTGGTTTCCGGCGAAATCGCCTGCCGTTGGCCGTGGGCATTGATGTAATCGGCAGCAATCCCAGCCTGGGCTGCTACCTGATCGATACCTTTACTCATTCGCACTCCTTAACGCTTGGCTTGCCAAATGCGTTGCTGATAGTCACGGATCGAACGATCCGAGCTGAACATGCCTACGCGCGCGGTGTTAAGGATAGTGCGGCGCGTCCATTCGTCGCGGTCACGATACAGTTTGTCTACCTGCCGTTGAGCTTCGCAGTAGGAAGCGAAGTCCGCCAGCACCAGATACGGATCGCCGCCTTCCAACAGGCTATGCAGCATCATATCGAAAGCGTGCTTGTCCCCATGGCTGAATGCGCCGCTGGCCAGTTCGTCCAGGATTGCCTTCAGGTGCTTGTCTTTCTTGCAATAGCTCAGCGGATCATAACCCGTGGCCAACAGCGCTTTGACCTGCTCCACGGTGTTGCCGAAAATAAAGATGTTGTCCTCGCCTACCTGCTCGGCGATCTCGACGTTGGCTCCGTCCAGCGTGCCAACGGTCAGTGCGCCGTTCAGCGCCAGCTTCATATTCCCGGTACCCGAGGCTTCTTTACCGGCGGTGGAGATTTGCTCGGAAATGTCCGCTGCCGGGATCATCAGTTCAGCGACAGAAACGCGGTAATCAGGGATGAAGGCCACTTTCAGGCGATCCTTGACGATCGGATCGTTATTGATCTTCTCTGCGGCCTGGTTGATCGCATAGATAATGTTCTTCGCCAGGTAGTAACCCGGCGCGGCTTTGGCACCAAACAGGAACACGCGCGGCACGATGTCCAGATCCGGGTTATCCCGCAGCTGGCGATACAGCGAAAGAATGTGCAGCAGGTTCAGGTGCTGGCGTTTGTACTCGTGCAGACGTTTGATCTGCACGTCGAAGATCGCGTCCGGGTTGAGCGTCAATCCCATTACGCTGTGCACGTAGTTGGCCAGGATCACTTTGTTATCGCGCTTGATCTGCTGATACTTCTCGCGGAATGCGGCGTCTTCGGCGTATTTCTCCAGGCCTTTCAGCGCATCGAGATCGTTGGCCCACTCTACCTTCAGAGTGGTGTCGATTAAGCCTGACAGCGCCGGGTTACACTGCTTGAGCCAGCGGCGTGGCGTAATGCCGTTGGTGACGTTGTGGAATTTGTTCGGCCACAGCTGGTGATACTCTGGGAACAGATCTTTTACCACCAGATCCGAGTGCAGCTGGGCCACACCGTTTACCGCAAAGCCGCTGACCACGCACAGGTTAGCCATACGCACCTGCTTGTTGTGGTGCACCGCCAGCTTGGCCCAAACTGCGTCATCGCCCGGCCAATGTTTATCCACCAGTTGCTTAAAGTTGGCGTTGATCTGTTTGATGATGGCGAAGTGGCGCGGCAGCAGGCTGCTGACCAGTTTCTCATCCCAGCACTCCAAGGCTTCCGGCATCAGGGTGTGGTTGGTATAAGCAAAGGTCTTGCTGGTGATCGCCCAGGCCGCATCCCAATCCAGCTGGTGCTCATCAAGCAGGATACGCAACAGTTCTGGAATGGCGATGGTTGGATGGGTGTCGTTGAGTTGGATTACTTCGTACTTCGGCAACTCTTCAATCTTGCGCCCGGCCTGATGGTGTTTACGCAGAATATCGGCCACCGAGCAGGCACACTGGAAGTACTGCTGCATCAGGCGCAGGCGTTTGCCAGCCTGATGGTTGTCATTCGGATAGAGCACTTTAGTCAGCTTGGCCGCTTCTACGCCCTGCTTTTCCGCCTGCAGGAATTTGCCATCGTTGAAATCCCCCAGATCGAATGGATGAGCATGCGTTGCCTGCCATAGGCGCAGCGGCTGGGTGACCCCGTTACGGAAGCCCAACACTGGCAGATCCCAGGCCTCCCCACGCAGGGTAAACTCCGGGTGCCACAGCTCGCGGCCATCGGCCAGTTTCTCTACCTTACCACCAATCCCGACATCCACCGCCAACGCCGCATTATGGCGGAACCACGGGTAGCTCTCGCGTTGCCAGTTATCCGGTGCCTCTTGCTGATGACCTTCTTTGAATGACTGGCGGAACAGCCCATATTGATAGTTCAGCCCATAGCCAGTAGCCGGTTGCTCCACCGTGGCCATCGAATCCAGGAAGCAAGCGGCTAAACGCCCCAGCCCACCGTTACCCAACGCAGGATCGGTTTCCTGCTCCAACAGATCTGCCAGCTTGACGTCCTGCTCTGCCAACACCGCCTCAACGGTGTCATACCAGCCGAGGTTGATCAGGTTGTTGGCGGTCAGGCGGCCAATCAGAAATTCCATCGAGATGTAGTTCACATGGCGCAACGACTTGCTGCTTTTACGCGGCGCAGGCTGCGCAGCCAACTGTTCGGCAAGAGCGGCACTCACGGCCTCCCACCATTGATGCTGAGTCATCTGCTGTGCGGAGCTGAGGCCAAAACGCTGCCACTGACGAGTCAGTGCAGCCAGAAAAACGTCCTTTTTGAGCATAGGCTGTGACATAGGTAAAACTCTCTATCCGGTATACCCGTCGTCTTTCAAGCGGCAGCTTGAGTTCCATTGGGTAGTAAATGGGCCAATTTTTTCACTATCGTGCCGGGGAGAACGAGCAATGGCATCATCCCGCCTGGGGATTAGCTGGGGAGGAGGATTGGGGCGTAGCTGAAACTGTGATCTCAGGCACTTTTTAACCCCCATTGCGAACAGCAAGCACGCTCATCGACATCACCAGTGAGCATAAAATCGACGGCAAAGAATAACCATGACGTTAGCATAGTTATGCTAGCCGATGAAGTTTTGTACTTGTCCATAATTAGCCAAAAGCAGGGTAGTTTCTGGGGGTAATCAAGCGCTCTGTAAAGCGTGGCTTATGCGGATCCGTGGGCAAACGTAAAAAAGTGTGATCGATAGCAATATAACTTCAAGCCAAAGCGCAAGCTTGTTGCATTAACGTTGACGATGTTCGAAGTTAAAGAGGGGGATTAATTACGAGCTACAAAATAATTAATTCAACCCGGTCCCGAGACAGGAACACGGTGGAATAAATGACTTCGGGCAGTCCTTCGGCGGCGGGAACCGCACTTTACATCTGGAATACTATGCTGATCCCATCAAAACTGAGCCGTCCGGTACGGCTGCAAAATACCGTGGTTCGCGATCGTCTGCTGGCGAAGTTGACCGGTGCGGCGAACTATCGCCTGACATTGGTCAATTGCCCGGCTGGATACGGTAAGACCACGCTGGTGGCACAATGGGCCGCGGGCAAATCGGATCTGGGGTGGTACTCCCTGGACGAGAGCGACAACCAGCCGGAGCGCTTTGCCAGCTATCTGATCGCCGCGCTGCAACAGGCAACCGCGGGCCACTGCGTGAAAAGCGAGGCATTAAGCCAGAAGCATCAATACGCCAACCTTTCGGCGCTGTTTGCGCAGCTGTTTATCGAGCTGTCCGACTGGCACCAGCCGCTGTACCTGGTGATCGACGATTACCACCTGATCACCAATGACCAGATCCATGAAGCGATGCGTTTCTTCCTGCGCCACCAGCCAGAAAATCTGACGCT
>NZ_JBKJYW010000036.1:0-7843 GCF_046715635.1 Serratia sp. (in: enterobacteria) | reverse complement strand
ACCCGCGATCCGCGCCTGATCAAACCGATTCATGTGCTGATGGGCATGATGGCGATTAAGGGCATTTACGCCAAGCACCAGGTGCAATCGCTTAACCACGGCATTGGCTTTAATACCGCCGCCATCGAACTGCTGCTGCCTACCTATGGTGAACAACTGGGCCTGAAGGGCAAAATCTGCAAACACTGGACCTTGAACCCCCACCCAACACTGATCCCGCAGATTCAAAGAGGCTGGGTAGAAACCGTCCACTGCTTTGGCGGGGAATTGGGGATGGAGAATTACATTGCCGCACGGCCGGACGTTTTCTTTACCGGTAGTGATGGTTCCATGCGTTCCAACCGCGCGTTTTGCCAGATGGCGGGCCAATATGCGGTGGATATGTTTATCGGCTCGACCCTGCAGATCGACGGCATGGCTCATTCTTCAACCGTGACGCGTGGCCGCCTTTCTGGTTTTGGCGGTGCGCCGAATATGGGGCATGACCCTCATGGCCGCCGCCATGCGACGCCTGCCTGGCTGGACATGATCGAGGAGCCGGATCCGCTGGCCCGTGGCCGCAAGCTGGTGGTGCAGATGGTTGAAACCTTCCAGGCTGGGGCCAAACCGACCTTCGTAGAAAAGCTTGATGCCGTTGATGTAGCCCAAGAATCTGGCATGCCGCTGGCACCGGTAATGATTTACGGCGACGACGTGACCCACGTTCTGACGGAGGAGGGCATCGCTTATCTGTATCGCGCACGTTCGCTGCAAGAACGCCGGGCAATGGTGGCTGCGGTGGCCGGTATCACCGATATCGGGCTGGGCGTAGATGCCAAACGCGTGGCCGAACTGCGTCGGGAAGGCAAGGTGGTATTCCCGGAAGATCTCGACATTCGCCGCACCGACGCCTCCCGCTCGTTACTGGCGGCAGGCAGCGTAGCAGATCTGGTTGAGTGGTCCGGCGGCCTGTATAACCCGCCAGCTAAATTCCGGAGCTGGTAATGAAACTTTCCCCCTGTTTAATCGCCTCTGAAGCGGATCGGGTTGCTGCACGATTGGCGGAGCTTGCCACGCAGGCGCTAGTGGATGAGGCGCGCCTCAGCCCGAAACCGGGGCTGGTGGATGCCCGGGGTTCCGGTGCGCATCAGGATCTGACGCTGGCGTTGATGGAACGTTCGGCCCACAGCCTGACTCCGGTCTTCCATCGGCTGGCGATTGCCGGTTGGCAGCGTCCGGCAGATAGCGCGTTGCGCCAGGAAGTTGGCCGGATTGGCCGGGAAGGCGAACAGCGGATGATGGCAGCCACCGCCGGTGTTAATACACATCGCGGGGCGATCTGGGCGATGGGCCTGCTGGTGACGGCGGTAGCCATGCAAGGGGGGAACGCAACGCCATCCAGCAGTTGTGCATTAGCCGCCCAGTTGGCGCAGTTGCCGGATCACGCTAGCCCTAAGGTGTTCAGCAAAGGCTTGCGAGCCACTCAACGCTATCAGGTATCCGGTGCACGAGAAGAGGCCCAGCAAGGTTTTCCGCATGTGATGCAACGGGCGCTGCCGCAGCTGTGGCACAGCAGGAGCCAGGGGGCCAGTGAGCCAGCCGCGCAGATTGATGCGTTGATGGCCATCATGACCACCCTGAGCGATACCTGCGTGCTGTCGCGTGGTGGGTTAACGGCGCTGAATGCGATGCAGCAGGGGGCCGCCGAGGTACTGCATGCCGGAGGATATCAACATCCGGCAGGGCAGGCGGCGTTGGTCAAACTGGAGCAACGGCTATTGGCGAGCAACGCTTCACCCGGTGGCGCGGCCGATTTGCTGGCTGCGGCTCTGTTCCTCGATCGGGCTACGGCCCGCTGAATAATCAATCCAGAGGATGTTATGGAACATATCGATTTGAGTTATCCGGCCAGCATTACGCTGCCGGGTAAGGCACTAACCGGCGTCGTAGGATCCGGTGACATGGAGGCTCTGTTTGAGCCAGCGGCTGACGGCACGCTGACGGTGGCGATCAAAACCTCCGTAGACGGTAGCCGGCAGCGTTGGCAACACCTGTTTGATCGCTTGGCCTCTTTGCGCGATTTACCCGCCGGGCGGCTAGAGATTAACGACTTCGGCGCTACGCCGGGGGTGGCTCGGTTGCGTATCGAACAGGTATTTGAGGAGGCCGCCCATGCGTGATGATCTCAGCTTTATCGAACTCAGTGCCCGGGAGCGCGCCCGCAATCTGCTGGACAGCGGCAGTTTCCGTGAACTATTGGGGCCATTTGAGCGTATTACTTCGCCTTGGCTGGAGCCACAAGGCATCGTCACCCAGGCCGATGACGGCATGGTGGTCGCCAAAGGCACCATTGACGGTAAACCGGCGGTGATAGTCGCGGTAGAAGGGGCGTTTCAGGGCGGCAGCATGGGGGAAGTTTCCGGTGCCAAAATGGCCGCGGCCCTGGAACTGGCGGCGGAAGATAACCGCAACGGCATTGCAACCCAGGCCGTATTGCTGCTGGAAACTGGCGGTGTGCGTCTGCAAGAGGCCAATCTGGGGTTGGCAGCGATCGCAGATATTCATGCGGCAATTGTCGATCTGCGCCGTTACACCCCGGTAGTGGGCATTATTGCCGGGACCGTGGGCTGCTTTGGCGGGATGTCGATCGCGGCGGCTTTATGCAGCTATTTGATCGTCACCCGTGAAGCGCGCCTGGGCTTAAACGGCCCGCAGGTGATCGAGCAGGAAGCCGGTATCGACGAATACGATTCCCGCGATCGGCCTTTCATCTGGAGTATGACAGGCGGTGATGTGCGCTATCGCAGCGGCTTTGTCGATGAAGAGGTCCCAGATGCGCTGCATGCGGTCAAGGCGGCGATGACAGGTTGCCTGCAACGCGGCGTGCCTGCTCAGCACCGCTCCGACAATTATCACTACTACTTGCCGAAACTGTCGCAGTTCGATACCCGCCAACAGGCGGATGCGGCGGTCATTGCTCAACTGTTTGCTGCGGAGGATCGGGTATGAGTACGTCATCATCAAGCCGTGGAGAGTACTGGTTCTCTTTGCTGACGGCGGGAGCCGAACAGCGCCAGGGGCAGTGCGCCTCGATCCGGGTAGCGGACGCTGAACTAGAGGGCCAGCCGGTGCGTTTTATCGCCGTGGTGCCGGATGCGGATAACCATTATCCACGCGCCGCACGCGGTGAAGTGGGTTTGCTGGAGGGCTGGACATTAGCCCAGGTAGTCAGTGAAGCGGTCGCGGCTGACGTTGGTAAAGCGCAAAAGCGCGCCATCGTGGCGGTGATCGATGTGCCGAGCCAGGCCTACGGGCGTCGGGAAGAGGCCTTTGGTATTCATCAGGCGTTAGCCGGTGCGGCCGGGGCTTATGCCAAGGCTCGGCTGGCAGGTCATCCGGTGATTGGTTTGATCGTGGGTAAAGCCATGTCCGGCGCGTTTCTGGCGCACGGCTATCAGGCTAACCGCTTGATAGCCTTCAACGATGCTGGCGTGATGATCCATGCGATGGGAAAAGAGTCTGCGGCGCGCATCACGCTACGTTCCGTCGAGGCGCTGGAGAAGCTGGCGGCAACCATTCCACCGATGGCCTATGACATTGAGCATTACAGCTCGCTGGGCCTGCTGGAACAGTTACTGGATATCCGTGACCCGCTGCAGGCGAGTGAGCAGGAACTTAATCAGGTTCGCCACGCGCTGATCCAGGCGATCGCTAAAACTCGCAGTGAAGGGGTTGGATTAACTAACCGCCTGGGGGCAGACAACCGCCATAGCTCTTCGCTGGTGCGTGAACGTATGCGCGCAGAGTGGTAATGCCAGGCTAGCCATTTTTACGTCAGAGTTCAGGAACCCAATACTACCCGCCGGGAGGGCGCACGTAATGCATTCCGACCCGGCATATTTACCCGTCGCCTTTCAAGCTGCAGCGTTGTTACCTGCGCTTACTCACCCCAGTCACTTACGAAAAGTAAGCTCCTGGGGATGAGTAAGCTTGTCGCCTAGCTGCAGCTTGAAATTCATAGGGTAAAGCTTCACCTGCAGATAACAATATAACTAACACCATCGCACCTGATCTGACTGATTTTTTCTTTTTAACAGGTGATTTATGACATACGTAATTATTCATGCCTTGGCGCCGATTTTTGTCATTATGCTGCTGGGCTTTTTTGCCGGTAAGGCAAAAATGGTCGATAACCAGAACGTTTCATTACTCAACATCTTCGTGATGGATTTTGCACTGCCGGCGGCCCTGTTCGGTGCCACCGTACAGACGCCTTGGGCGGGGATCGTTGAGCAGTCGCCGCTGATCGTGGTGTTGGTGCTGGCGATGTGGATCACCTATGCGGCGATCTATTTTACCTGCACCGGGATCTTCCATAAGTCTCCGCAGGATGCTGCGGTGCTGACGCTCACCGTGGCGTTGCCTAACTATGCCGCGCTTGGCCTGCCGATCCTCGGTAGCGTGCTGGGGGAAACGCCGGGAACCTCGCTGTCCGTGGCGGTGGCTATCGCCTGCGGTTCGGTATTGATGACGCCGTTCTGCCTGCTGATCCTCGAGCGTGAAAAGGCCCGTGCAGCCGGTGGGGTTCAGGGTTCCAGCCTGGGTATGTTGCCGGTGCTGATGTGGCGCTCGGTGAAAAAACCGATCGTCTGGGGGCCGCTGCTTGGGGTGGTGCTGTCGGCGGTAGGCGTGCATATGCCTGAAATGGTGCTGGCCGCGATCAAACCGCTTGGCCTGGCGGCCACGGCGACGGCGCTGTTCCTGACTGGGGTGATCCTCTCTGCCCGTAAGTTGCAGATCAACGGCCCGGTGCTGCTGTCGAGCGTGACCAAGCTGCTGATCCAACCGTTTATTGCCTGGGGTTTGGTGTTGGCGTTGGGCCTGCACGGTAGCGTGGCCATCACCGCTATTTTGATGATTGCCCTTTCCGCCGGTTTCTTCGGCATCGTCTTTGGTAACCGCTTTGGCGTGCAGTCGCCGGATGCCGAAGCCACGTTACTGATCAGTTCCGTGTTGTGTATCATTACCTTACCGCTGTTTATCACCCTGACCTCAGGGATGTAACTGGAGCAACCGATGATTCGCCCGCATGACCTGATTTGGATTAGTGACCGTTCTGCCCTCAGCGCCGACCAGGCGTTGCCGGAGTGGGTTAGCCAGCAGTGGCGCACCTCATTACCGTTGGTGGTGCGGCGCGATGTTCAGGGTAACGGGCGGATCCCGGTGGGGATCCGGGGTATGAAACGCAGCCAGCGCGCCGCAGCTTGGGTTAGCGCAGAGGCTATCCGGCGCGTAGTGACGCCGGAGTCTTTGGTGAGTGAGCCGTTGGCGTTGCTGCACTCTAGCTTTGTTTCCCAGCCTCCGGTGCAGGCGCTCATTATGCTGGCTCAGCGGCCTTGGCCGTGGGTCTGGGGCGTGACCGGCAGCTGTGGTTATGCGCTAGCGACCGAAATCCCGGTGATGCATGCCGACAGCGATCTGGATCTGTTGGTTCGCTGCCCGCAGCCTGCCAGCCCCGAGGAGTTGCAGCGGCTGGCACAGTGGTTGCAGGCGTTGCCTTGCCGAGCCGATGCCCAAATAGAAACACCGCTCGGTGGCATTGCCCTGAGCGAATGGCTGCGGGATGGACGAGCGATGCTGAAAACCGCTGAGGGGCCGTTGTTGACGACGGATCCATGGGCCAGCTTTCAGGAGTTCTGATGAAGATTTTATTTACCTTTCCCGGCCAGGGGCCGCAGGTGCCTCAAATGTTGCACCAACTGCCGGCCAATGAAACTACCCAAGGGTTGTTAAACGAGGCCTGCGCTGCTATTGACCAGGACGTACTGGCGTTGGACAGCGCCGAAGCCTTACAGAAAACCCGGGCAGTGCAGCTGTGCCTGCTGATAGCCGGGGTGGCCTACGCGCGGGAATTGCAGCAGCAGGGGATCGCGGCCGATTTTGTCAGTGGGTTATCCATCGGTGCTTTTGCGGCTGCGGTGATAGCCGGGGCTTTGGCATTTCCCGATGCCGTCCGGCTGGTGGCGTTACGTGGCCAGCTAATGGAGGAGGCTTACCCTGCGGGATATGGCCTGGCGGCGATTGTCGGCTTGCCGTTGCGCCAGGTGGAAAGGCTGATAGCAGAGGTCAATAGTGCTGAGTTACCGGTCTATCTGGCCAATATCAATGCCGAAGACCAATTGGTTATCGCGGGTAGCGAAGCAGCGATGGCGCAGGTCATGGCACTGGCAAAAACCGCAGGTGCAGCGAAAACCCAGCGTCTGGCAGTGAGCGTCCCTTCCCACTGTGCCCTGTTGGCACAACCGGCTGAAAAGCTGGCGCAGGCAATGAAACAGGTCATCCTCCACCGGCCACGGATTGCCTATCTCAGCGGCAGCACCGGGCGAGTGTTATGGCAGCCGGAGCGGATTGCCGACGATCTGGCCTTCAATATGGCCCGCACTGTGCGCTGGCATGAGGCGATGGTGGCGGCCTACGAGCGGGAAGTCCGTCTGGCGATCGAAATGCCGCCGGGTGCGGTATTAACCGGCTTGACCAAAAAAGTAATGGAGCAGGGGGAAGCGCTGTCCCGCTGCCAACTGGGGCTGAACGCGGTCTGCGGCATTGTGACCAAATATCGGCACGATTAAACCGGCCCTTCACCGCGAGCATACATGCGGCCTTCCGCCGTTAACGCCAGCAGGTTCGGATCCTGCTGCTGGTTACGGTTGAACACCAGCGCGATGGTTTGGCGCATTTGGTACTGTTCGCACAGCGGCAGTAATTTCAGCGTGTGTTCATACATCTTCTTCATTCGCCCTGGCACCAGCGTGTAGCCCACCCCGGCCTGCACCAGGCTGAGCATTGAGAAAATATCATTCACCCGGGTGACGATTTCCGGTTCAAAACCGGCAATCTGAAACGCTTCGCTAAAGCCGTGGTAGGTGGCGAAGCCTTCGGTCAGGGAGACAAACTTCTGGCTGCGAAAGTCTTGCAGGTCTGCCGTGCCATCGCTGTTTAGCTCTGAGGCTGCCGGTGCGGCAAGATAGATATCATCTTCGAACAGCGGCAGGATCTCAAAGCGCAGTGGATCGATTTGGCTGTCCGAAACCGAAATCAGGATGGCATCCAGCAGTTGGTTTTCCAACTGAGCCAGCAGATCTTCATTCGATCCCATCGTCAGGCTGATCTCCATGGCTGGACGGCGTACCTTCAATCCCATGATCAACCGTGGAATGGTTTCCAGCGTCAGTGAGTAGAGCGTGCCGATACGCATGCGTTGCTGGCCAAACCCCGCCTTCAGCCGAGTTTCTTCGATGCCTTTGTAGGTCAGATCCACGATATCACGGGCGTATTCTGCCAGCGTTTGTGCTGCGGGCAGGGGCAGCAGGTTGCGCCCTTTATGAATAAACAATGGGCAGCGGAAACCCTCTTCCAGAGTATGTAACGCACGATGCACGCTAACGCTGCTCAAGCCAAGCTGTTCGGCGGCTCGGCCGATGTTTTCCTTCTCCATAAACGCCAGAAAGATTTCCAATTTTTTCAGGGTGATTTCGCTGTCGATCATCGGCTCAGGCTTGGGTAAGGGCAAAGGAGAGCCATGATAACAACAATTGCCCGCCCATAGCAGGCACCGAGAGCCTTCCCGCTTCCCAAGCGGAGGCCGGGCCGTTATATTGCGCCACGAATTATTGAACAACTTTGCGAGCGCTCTCTGAGTTAGCCGCGAATTTAGGGTTAAACTCAGTCTTATACTCGGCTCAGGAGGGCATGCTATGGATTACGAATTTCTGCGTGACGTAACCGGTCAGGTGGTGGTCAGATTTTCGATGGGGCATGAGGCCATCGGCCATTGGATTAACGAAGAGCTCAACGGTGATTTTAA
>NZ_JBKJYW010000035.1:0-4875 GCF_046715635.1 Serratia sp. (in: enterobacteria) | reverse complement strand
AACCGAACTCGCGCGACTCGTCGTTCAACTGGTCGGCCGGGATCTCTTCCAGCTTGTACTTGTTCACTTCACCATTGACGAACAGCACGTCGTACAGGGTTTTGCCACGGTATTCCGGCTTCTGGTTGATCAGCTCCGCCGGCCACACTTCTTCCACCTTGAAGCGTTTGGCAAATTCCACCAACTGCCACAGGTCAGACTTGGCCTCGCCAGGCGCTTTCACCTGCTGATGCCAGAACTGAGTACGACGCTCAGCGTTACCGTAAGCCCCTTCTTTTTCTACCCACATTGCCGTAGGCAGGATCAGGTCGGCGGCCAATGCGCTAACCGTTGGGTACGGATCGGAAACCACGATAAAGTTGCGCGGATCGCGCCAGCCCGGCATACGCTCTTCGTTGATGTTTGGCCCGGCCTGCATGTTGTTGTTACACATCACCCAGTAGGCGTTCAGCTTGCCGTCTTTCAACGCACGGTCTTGCGCAACCGCATGCAACCCGACTTTTTCCGGGATAGTGCCGGCTGGCAGTTGCCATTTCTGTTCGGCAATCTGGCGGTGCTTCTCGTTGGTCACCACCATGTCTGCAGGCAGGCGGTGGGAGAACGTCCCCACTTCACGCGCAGTACCACAGGCAGAAGGCTGGCCAGTGAGCGAGAATGGCCCACAGCCTGGCTTGGAGATCTTGCCGGTCAGCAGGTGCAGGTTGTAGCACAGGTTATTGGCCCAGACGCCACGGGTATGCTGGTTGAAGCCCATCGTCCAGTAAGAGACAACTTTTACATTCGGATCGGCGTACAGTTTGGCAAGCGCTTCCAGTTGGTCTTTCGACACGCCGCTCAATTCAGCGGTCTTATCCAGCGTATATTCCGCCACAAAGGCTTTGTAATCTTCGAAGCTCATCGGCTCCGAAGCATCGCTGCCTGGGTTCTTGGCTGCTTTCTCCAACGGGTGAGTTGGGCGCAGGCCGTAACCGATATCGGTCGCCCCTTTGCGGATGTTGACGTGCTGCTTGAGGAAGTCCTGGTCAACCGCATTATTCTGAATAATGTAGTTGGCGATGTAGTTCATGATCGCCAGATCGGTCTGCGGGGTGAATATCATGCCGTTGTCCGCCAGCTCGAAGCTGCGGTGTTCAAAGGTGGAAAGCACCGAGACGTTGACTTTGTCGTTGCCCAGGCGGCGGTTGGTAATGCGCGACCACAGGATCGGGTGCATTTCCGCCATATTGGAGCCCCACAGCACGAAGGCGTCGGCCTGCTCGATATCATCGTAGCAGCCCATCGGTTCATCCATGCCAAAGGTGCGCATAAAGCCGACTACGGCAGAAGCCATGCAGTGGCGCGCGTTTGGATCGAGGTTGTTGGAACGCAGGCCCGCTTTGAACAGTTTGGACGCCGCGTAGCCTTCCCATACTGTCCACTGACCGGAGCCGAACATGCCGACCGCCTCTGGCCCTTTCTCTTTCAGTGCCCCTTTGAATTTTTCTTCCATGACGTCGAAGGCTTTTTCCCAAGTGATGGGAGTAAACTCACCTTCTTTGTCATACTGCCCGTTCTTCATACGCAGCATTGGCTGTGTCAGACGATCCTTGCCATACATGATCTTGGGCAGGAAGTAGCCTTTAATACAGTTCAGACCCCGGTTAACCGGAGCATCCGGATCGCCCTGCGAAGCCACGATGCGGCCATTTTGGGTGCCGACCAGAACGCCACACCCGGTGCCGCAGAAACGGCAAGGTGCTTTGTCCCATTTTATTTCGTCACTGCTGCCGACCACGGCTTGGGCGACCGTTGGGATCGTCAGCCCGGCAGCTGCGGCAGCAGCCGCGGCAGCGTTCGCTTTCATGAAGTCTCGACGACTGAGTTTCATGGCATTACCTCACCTTGCTCATCCTGCTGGTGATAAACCAGCGACACTGCCAACACGCCGTCCAGATTGCGCGCCGACTCAATTTTTTCCAGCAACGCCTGGGAGCGTGCTGCTTGCATAACGACGACCAGCTTGCCCTGCTGCTGATCCTGTGCCGGAATTTCCGTATCAGGAATTGCCAGCAGCGCCGAGATCAGCGCCGGGAATTTGTCTGGCCGGGCCTGCACCATCAACCCGCTTACGTGCCATTCACTGCTCATTATTTTCACTCCGGGTTATTGCAATCGCCGAGGTCGGGCAACCGGCAACGCAGGCACCACAACCATTGCACGCCGCCGCCTCGAGCGCCGGTTGGGCTATGCCGCCTAACCGTGGCCGAAAACGGATTGCCTGCGTTTCACAACTGTCCTGACAGCTACGACATTCAACCCCCTGCATCGCCAGGCAAACGGCCGAAAACGACGCCACTTGTTGCCAGGGTTGGTGCTGTGGTGGGTAAAACAGTGGGGCTTCGCAGGCATCTGCGCATTGTCGGCAAAAGGTACATTCCGCGCGTTGGAAATCGATTTCGGGATAACCCCCACTGCCGCTGATCAATACACCGGTTTCACAGGCGTTAACGCAGGCCTGGCACCGGGTGCAACCCGCAAGGAAGAGAGGGGCTTCACGCGACCACGGGGGACGGATCGCATCAGTTTGATGACGCCATTGTCCGCTGAGCAGTCTGCGTCGCGACAATTCGGCCATTCGGGTATCCTTCAAAGTTATCAACACGCGCGCGTGTAAAAAATTATTATCGTGTGACTTTATTATTTTTTGTCTCGCACCTCGGGTAAGAGGCAAGGGTAAAATAGGCTTATCGGAGGGAGTAGATAATCACCCTTAATAGGTAAAAGTGGGTATTACTTGCGCCAGATCAATCACTGATAACCGATATAGGGCATTTTGCCAACAATAGGTCGCCCAATCGTTATCTACTTGATTATATAACGAAGGTTTTTGTTGGCGGTAGATTGACCGTTTGCTCAAAATCGCCATGCTTTTTGCCAGCAAAAGTTATAATTTGACGGCGCATAACACTCGGCGGCTCAGATAGGCCAATAACCAGAAGGACGCTTAATTGTTCGTAAAACGCTCAGTGACCGGTAGCCTGGCGAAGGCGCTGATTGGCATTGTGGTACTCTCTGTGCTATCCACCGGACTGGCACTGACCACCGTGGCCGACAGCCTGCGCGATGCCGAAGCGGTAAATATCGCGGGATCGTTGCGCATGCAGAGCTATCGGTTGGCGTATGAGCTCACAAACGGTTCCGCTGAAGTGCAGCAGCACCTGATGCAGTATCAGCAGTCGCTGATGGCTCCAGCCTTACTGAAACTCGATCGCTTTTATGTGCCTGACGATGTGCGGCAAAAATACCTGACGCTGCGCCAGGCCTGGCTGGTACTGGAAAAACAGATCCTGGCCGGGAACCCGGAAAACTATCAGGCCAACGTGGCCAGCTATGTTAATCAGATCGACCATTTTGTCTTCGCTTTGCAGCGCTACTCCGAACAAAAACTGACCGTGGTAGCGACGATCAGCGTGATGGGTTACATCGCCATTATTGCCCTGGTGCTGTTCTGCATCCGCTTTATGCGGCGCCAAGTCGTCACCCCGCTCAAACGTCTGGTGGATGCCAGCCTGCGTATGCAACAACGTGATTTTAATCACCCGCCGCTTGATGTTGCATTGCCTAACGAACTGGGCGTCCTTTCGCAAACCTTCACCACCATGTCTGGCGAATTGGCGAAGCTCTACCAGTCGCTGGAGCAGAAGGTGCAGGAAAAAACCGAGCGGCTACAGCAGGCCAACCGCACGCTGGAGGTACTCTACAGTTGTTCCCAGGCGCTGAGCGTTGGGCAATTGGATCAACGGGCGTTCGAGAAGGTTCTGCACATCATCAAGATAAGCGAACAATTACATTGTATTCGGCTCAATGTCGAAGACAGCCTCAGCCAATGGCAGGTCAGCAGTGGTGAACCGGTGGCGGAACTGGCCTGGCATTCGCAGGTGATTATGCAAGACAACAAACCGTTGGGCAGCCTGAGCTGGCAACAGGAGCAACTGCCGCCTCATCCGCACCTGATGCAAAGCGTGACCAATATGCTCAGCCGCGGGGTTTACTTTAACCGAGCACAAAAGCAGCATATGCAATTTCTGCTGATGGAAGAACGGTCCACCATCGCCCGCGAACTGCATGATTCATTAGCCCAGGCACTCACCTTCCTGCGCATCCAGCTCACCTTGCTAAAACGTACTTTGGCGAGCAACTCGCCGCAAGCGGATGAGATTATTGACGATTTTGATCGTGCACTGGCGGATGCTTATCGCCAATTGCGTGAACTGCTGGCCACTTTCCGCCTGAGCATTCAGGATGCCGATCTGAACGCCGCGTTGCAGCAGGTATTGGAACCATTAAAACTGCTGACCAGCGCACGGATTCAGTTACACTGTCGGTTAGCCTCACAGGCTTTAAATGCCCAACAACAGGTTCATGCGCTACAGATCGTACGTGAAGCCGTGCTTAATGCCATCAAACACGCCGATGCACAGGAAATTGTGATCCGTTGCGAAGTCTCCCCCGGCGGAGACAACGAAATCACCATTTGTGACGACGGCTGCGGCATCGATAGTCTGGATGAACCGGAAGGCCATTACGGGCTAACCATTATGAGCGAACGCGCAACGCGCCTGAACGGTACGTTACATATCAGGCGTGGTAATGCCGGGGGCACGGAGGTCTGTCTTACCTTCCCGCCATAAGGGCAAACAGCATTGCACGGCGGCCATTCGAGCCGAGCGACAGTGCTAATTACTACTATATTTTAAGAGTCAGCTTTACTGCCTGCATTACGCAGTGGCTTTACTCGCTACAGGGAGCACGTTTTATTGTGATGAAAAATTACCGAGTAATGATCGTGGACGATCACCCGTTGATGCGCCGTGGTATCAAACAGTTGCTGGGGCT
>NZ_JBKJYW010000034.1:0-3070 GCF_046715635.1 Serratia sp. (in: enterobacteria) | reverse complement strand
GCTGTTCCATCCACTGCTGGCAGCGACGGGTAAAACCACCGTCACCACAGAGTTTGCCGCTGCTCATCGCAGCCTGCATATAATCGAGTTCCGTGCCAACAACCGGTGGAGCGTTAAATGGGATCATCTAAACCTCTATAGAACCAATACGCGGTGCTCGTGATGGTGGCACCGTGCCGTTGATAGAGCCGTAACGCGGCAATATTACTTATCTGAGTCGCGATCCGCAGGCGCTGCAGCCGTTGCTGCTGACACCAGGCGATCGCGGCAATCATCAGCCGAGAACCGGTCCCTTTACCTTGTACACCCGGGAATGCCGCTAATAAACCGATACGCGCCTCTTGCTGGCCGATATCACGCAGGCTGACAAACCCTTCTGGCTCCCCATCCCTGCCCAGCACTAGCAGGCACTGATGGTCAAACGTCCCCAACACCGCCTTTTCAATCCAGGTGGCGTAAAAACGCCCGCTGTCTTGCGGCTGATACCAAGGCGCGCGAAAACGGCTAGCGGCGAACACCTTGGCCGCCACCGTACGCAACAGTGGAATATCGTCAGGCTGGGCGATGCGGATGGCCGGTAAGTCCAATGCACAATCTGTGCCAATCGCCAAGGCAAAGTCCACTTCGCCTTCTACCAGCCTAAACCCCAATTCTGCCAAACCATCGGCCAAATCCAGGCGCTGAGCCGGGATCTTGGCCTGAACCAGCGCAAACGCGTCCAGGCCGGCCTTACCAAGCAATGGAGCCGCATCGTCAAAATGCAGCTTGGCGCTAGTGAGTTGGAAATACTCGCTTTCCCAGCCTAAAGGCTCAATATTGGCGTGGACGGACATGCAGCAAATCCAGTAAATATTTGCCGTAGCCGGTTTTGGCTAACGCCATTGCTGAGCGTCTTACGCCATCATCATCCAGCCAGCCGTTACGCCAGGCGATCTCTTCCAGACAGGCTACCTTGAACCCCTGACGCTTTTCTACCGTCTGCACAAAGGTACTGGCTTCGATCAGGCTGTCGTGGGTGCCAGTATCAAGCCAGGCAAAACCACGCCCCAACAGCTCGACGCTCAGTTCGCCACGTTCCAGATACATCTGGTTGATGCTGGTGATTTCCAGCTCGCCGCGTTCGGATGGCTTCACCTGCTTGGCGAAATCCACTACCTGGTTGTCATAGAAATAAAGACCGGTAACCGCCCAGTTGGACTTCGGCTTCAGCGGCTTTTCTTCAATCGACAGCGCGCGGAAGTTATCGTCGAACTCCACCACGCCAAAACGCTCGGGATCCATCACTTGGTAACCGAATACCGTGGCGCCTTTAAGGCCTTGGACCACGCTTTTCAGTTTCGGGCTGAAGCCCTGGCCGAAGTAGATATTGTCGCCCAGCACCAGGCAGCACGGCTCACCGCCGATAAATTCTTCGCCGATCAAGAAAGCCTGCGCCAATCCGTCCGGGCTCGGTTGTTCGGCATAGCTGAGGTTGATGCCAAACTCTTCACCGCTGCCGAGCAAACGGCGAAACGAGGGCAGGTCCTCAGGCGTGGAGATAATTAAAATATCGCGGATCCCGGCCAGCATCAGCACCGAGAGCGGATAATAAATCATCGGCTTATCGTAAATAGGCAGCAATTGCTTGGAAACACCGCGGGTGATCGGGTGCAAACGCGTCCCCGAACCGCCGGCAAGAATAATACCTTTCATCATCACTCCTGACTCACCTTCGTTACGCGAAAGTTCTTTTTGCCATACGTTAAGTAAACATACCCAATAGATTTCGAGTCACAGCTAGGCGGCAAGTACGTCAGTCCCCAGGAGCTTATCCATAATAAGTGACTGGGGTTGACGACAAATCTGTCAGGAACAGATTTGAACGCTGTGAACAGCGGCCCCGAAGGGGCGAGGTCCACGGATGGCCCGAGTAGTGCAGCCAACCACGCTGTAGCTTGAAAGATAAAGGGTATTACTGGTTTAGCCCTAGACGTTCACCCGCATAGGAACCGTCTTGCACTCGGCGCCACCAGGTTTCATTGTTCAGATACCAGGAAACCGTCTTGCGGATGCCGCTTTCAAAGGTTTCCTGTGGGCGCCAACCCAGTTCACGTTCAATTTTGCCCGCATCGATGGCATAGCGCATATCGTGGCCAGGGCGATCTTTGACGTAGGTGATCAGATCGCGATATTTCGCCACGCCCTGCGGTTTGTTCGGCGCCAGCTCTTCCAGCAGATCGCAGATGGTATGCACCACTTCGATATTTTTGCGCTCGTTGTGGCCACCGATGTTATAGGTCTCCCCAATCACACCTTCCGTCACCACCTGATACAACGCCCGGGCGTGGTCTTCCACAAACAGCCAGTCACGCACCTGTGCGCCATCGCCGTAGACCGGCAGCGGTTTGCCGGAGATGGCATTAAGGATCACCAGCGGCACCAGTTTCTCTGGGAAGTGGTAAGGGCCGTAGTTGTTGGAGCAGTTGGTCACGACGGCAGGGAAACCATAGGTACGCAGCCAGGCACGCACCAAGTGGTCGCTCGATGCCTTGGAGGCAGAATACGGGCTGCTTGGTGCGTAAGGCGTTGTTTCGGTAAACAGATCGTCGGTACCGTGCAGGTCGCCGTACACTTCATCGGTAGAAATATGATGGAAACGGAAAGCCTGCTTTTTCTCTGCCGCCAGTGCCTGCCAATAATGGCGGGCGGCCTCCAGCATGGTGTAAGTGCCCACGATGTTGGTTTCGATAAAGGCCGCCGGGCCGTCGATCGAGCGATCAACGTGGCTTTCTGCCGCCAGGTGCATCACGAAATCCGGCTGATACTGCGCAAATACGCGGTCCAGTGCGGCACGGTCGCAGATATCCACCTGCTCGAAAGCATAGCGTTCGTTGTCAGCCACACCGGCCAGCGACTCCAGGTTACCGGCATAGGTGAGCTTATCAACCACTACCACGCTATCGCGGGTACCCTCAATGATATGTCTTACTACGGCAGAGCCGATAAATCCGGCACCGCCGGTGACCAAAATACGTTTCAACGCCAGACTCCTTTGGTGTCCACGATCCAGGACTGCTTAATCTCTTCCGGC